>NZ_JAEKDC010000010.1:0-223860 GCF_016405645.1 Pseudomonas sp. MF5691 | reverse complement strand
GGCCACCTCATGAACGCTACTGGCAGACAGACACTCTTCAATCAGTGATTGCTTGAGCGCTAGGTTGTATTTCGTCATGGAACACCCTCCCGAGGGGTCAGGTGTCCAACATTCGGGGGGCAGTTCACGTAAGGGCGGAACCAATAGCCGCCATGACCGCAGCAACGGATATGTACACAAACCTAAGAATCACTAAAAAGATGTGTAGATACCTATGCCGCGATGGGGCCAGTGAAACCACCCCAAAACCTCACTCCACCCGAGTCTCCCCGGTAAACACCAACGTCCCCCGACACTTGCGGCACAAATACCGCCGCCCCTGATTCACCAACCCATGGCGCTGGGCCGAGAACGGGAAGTCACTGTCGGCACACGGGCACCGATAGATATAGCGGGTCACCCGCCGACGCTGAATCTCATAGGTATGGCAGCGATCGGGCGGCAGTTCGTAGACCCCGCGCATGATCAACTGCCATTCCTCACCATGGGGCTGGATGCGCTCGCCGAACAATTGGTGGGCGATCAGGTGCGCCACTTCGTGGGCCACCGTCTGTTTGAGGAAGTGTTGGCTGTTTTCCCGGTACAACTGGGGATTGAAGCGCAGCAGGTTCTCGTGCAAATGCGCGACACCGGCTTTCTGCCCACGCAGCTTGAGGCTGACCTGGGGGCGTTTGAAGCTTCGTTTGAAAAAGGATTCGGCTTGCAGGAAACAATCTTCGACGCGGGTATTGAGTTGCTCGGGCATGCTGTACATATCTCCAGAGATGTCCAGTATGCCGCATCCAGGGGTGTTTCCGAATCGGTCAGGCGCCGAATGGTCATGCATAACGCAAAAGCCACCTTGCGGTGGCTGTTCCTGCGCTGAAAAGACGGCTAGTTGGTGTAGATCGGACCGACGCCCAGGCCCCAGACAATCACGGTAAACGCCATGATCGCCACCAGGACCACCAGGCCTACCGCCAGCACCGAGCTGGAAAACAGGAAGCCTTCATCGGGGTCGATGCTCATGAAGGTCGGCAGCCCCACATAGAGCAGGTACACCGTGTAGCAGATGGCGGCCGTACCGACGACCATGCCCAGCCACATATGCGGATACAGCGCTGCCAGCCCGCCGATAAACAGGGGCGTGGCGGTATAGGTAGCGAACGCCACGCAGCGCGCCATGCTGGGGTTGGCGTCATAGGTGCGCGCCATCCAATGGATGAAGGCGCCCATTACCGCAACGCCGCCGAGCATCGCCAGGTAGGACATGATGGTCATCCACAGCGCACTTTCCTGGGTCAGCATGACCGGGGAGCGATTGCCGATGACCCACCCGACCTGGGTGGTGCCGATAAAGGCTGATACGGCGGGGATCGCCGCGAGAATCAGCGTATGGGTGAGGTACATGTGGCCGATGCTTTCTTCTTTATCGCCACGAATTTCCCGCCATTCCTGGTCGGGATGGGTGAAAAGCCCCACGACGTGATGGATCATGCCAGTCACTCCTGTCGTTATTGCCATCGCCCCCCAAGCGGAGCGCCCGCCGGCCAAGTGGCCTGAAAGGTCTGGATATGTGTGCGACCTTATGTCGCAGTATAGGAAGTCATGACCGGAAAAAGTGTGGGGCTTTAGAGCAAATTGCGCTGTAAACACTGGGCTTAATCGCGCCTGGGTCTGTGACGTGGAATGCAGCCCCCTGTGGGAGCTGGCTTGCCTGCGATGGCGGTGGGTCAGCCATGCATTTGTCGACTGACCTACCGCCATCGGGCGCAAGCCCCTCCCACATTGGAACTCGGTCGTTCATATCGTTAAAATACCCGGCTTTTCGTCCCACACCTTTTCGCGGATCCAAGCGCCATGGGCACCCTTACCGTCAATCAGAACAAACTGCAAAAACGCCTGCGGCGCCTGGCCGGTGAGGCTGTCGCTGACTTCAACATGATCGAAGAGGGCGACAAGGTCATGGTCTGCCTGTCCGGCGGCAAAGACAGCTACACCATGCTGGACGTGCTGCTGCACCTGCAAAAGGTCGCGCCGATCAAATTCGACATAGTGGCCGTCAACATGGACCAGAAGCAGCCCGGGTTCCCCGAGGACGTGCTGCCGGCCTACCTCAAGACCCTGGGCATCGAGTACCACATCGTCGAGAAAGACACCTATTCGGTGGTCAAGGAGCTGATTCCGGAAGGCAAGACCACCTGCTCGCTGTGTTCGCGCCTGCGCCGTGGCACGCTGTACACCTTTGCCGATGAAATCGGTGCAACCAAGATGGCCCTGGGTCATCACCGCGATGACATCGTCGAGACCTTCTTCCTCAATATGTTCTTCAACGGCTCCCTCAAGGCCATGCCGCCCAAGCTGCGCGCTGACGACGGGCGCAACGTGGTGATCCGCCCGCTGGCGTATTGCAACGAGAAGGACATCCAGGCCTACTCCGACTTCAAGCAATTCCCGATCATCCCCTGCAACCTCTGCGGTTCCCAGGAGAACCTGCAGCGCCAGGTGGTCAAGGACATGCTCCAGGAGTGGGAGCGCAAGACGCCGGGGCGTACCGAAAGCATCTTCCGCAGCCTGCAGAACGTGATCCCCTCGCAGTTGGCCGACCGCAACCTGTTTGACTTCACCAGCCTGCGCATCGACGAAACTGCGGCTTCGCGCTTCGTCAACATTGTGAACCTCTGAGCCTTTTCCAGGCTCTGACAGACGGCGCTGATGGGCGCCGTTTTCATTTCAACCCGTAGGAGAGGGCATGCGCGATTACAAATGGCTGCACGAATACTGTCTGAACCGCTTTGGTTCGGCAGCCGAGCTGGAAGCCCACCTGCCCGTGCCCAAGACCCCGGCGCAACTGCGCCAGATCAGCGACGACCGCTACCTGTCGACTCTGTCGCTGCGGGTGTTCCGCGCCGGGCTCAAGCACAGTGTGGTGGACGCCAAATGGCCGGCGTTCGAGCAGGTGTTCTTCGGCTTCGATCCCGAGAAAGTCGTGCTGATGGGCGCCGAGCACCTTGAGCGCCTGATGCAGGACACGCGGATCATCCGCCACCTGGGCAAGCTCAAGAGCGTGCCGCGCAACGCGCAGATGATTCTCGACGTCGAGCAGGAAAAGGGCAGCTTCGCGGCATTGATCGCCGACTGGCCGGTGACCGACATCGTCGGCTTGTGGAAATACCTGAGCAAGCACGGCCACCAGTTGGGCGGGCTGTCGGCACCGCGCTTCTTGCGCATGGTCGGCAAGGACACGTTTGTACCGAGTTATGACGTGGTTGCGGCATTGAATGCGCAGGAGATTGTCGACAAGGCCCCCACCAGCCTGCGGGACCTGGCGACGGTGCAGGCGGCGTTCAACCAGTGGCATGCCGAGAGCGGGCGGCCGATGTGCCAGTTGTCGATGATGCTGGCGTTTACCGTCAACCATTGAGACCGCGATGGGGCCTGATCGGCCCCACATAATCCTCAGGCTGGCTGACCTTCCCCCGCCAACCGCCGATTCAGCTGGAACCGCCAGCGCACATACAGCAGCGCCGTGCAGAACACCGCCAGGCTTGCCAGCATCTCCAGCACGCCAAACCACTGGCGGTTCGGGTCATAGGCCGCCAGGGCGCCTTTGATGAAATACAGGTTCACCACAAAGCACATCCACGAATGCCCGCGCGCACTGCCCATCAGCATGCCCGGCGCGAGGATCAGCAGCGGCACCAGTTCGATCAGCAGGATGACCCAGGGCCGTGCGCCATGCAGGTCGGCGATCAGCAGGTAATACACGCAGAGCAACCCCACCAGGCCGAAAAACGCCAGCAGGCTCAAGGCCCGTGCCACTTTGACCCGGGGCTCCAGCCAGGCCTGGGCCGGCAGGACTTTAGGCTTCTTGGCCACGGCCACTCTCCAGTTTCGCCGCAGTCTTCGCCAGGCGCAGGCCCAGGGCACGGCACAGGGCGATTTCATGGGGGTCCAGGGCACGTTTGCCATCGGCGCCGGAATGGTGGCTGGCGCCGTAGGGCGTACCGCCGCCCTGGGTGTCGAGCAGGGCCTGTTCGCTGTAGGGCAGGCCGGTGATCAGCATGCCGTGGTGCAGCAACGGCAGCAGCATCGACATCAAGGTGGTTTCCTGGCCGCCGTGCAGGCTGGCGGTCGAGGTGAAGACCCCGGCCGGCTTGCCGACGAGGGCGCCGGTCAGCCACAGGTTGCTGGTGCCGTCGAGAAAGTACTTCAAGGGCGCGGCCATGTTGCCAAAGCGCGTCGGGCTGCCCAGGGCCAGGCCCGAACAGTTCTTCAGGTCGTCGAGGCTGGCATACAGCGCGCCTTCGGCCGGGATGCTCGGGGCGACGGCTTCGCACTCGCTGGAGATCGCCGGCACGGTGCGCAGGCGCGCTTCCAGGCCGCCTTGCTCGATGCCTCGGGCAATCTGCCGGGCCATTTCACTGACCGAGCCGTTGCGGCTGTAATACAGCACCAGGATGTAGGGCGCGCTCACGGCAGAAGCTCCAGGATGTTTTCCGGCGGCCGGCCAATCACGGCCTTGTCGGCAGTGGCCAGGATCGGCCGTTCCATCAGCTTGGGATGGGCGGCGATGGCGGCAATCAATTGCGCCTCGCTGAGGCTGGCGTCGGCCAGGTTGAGGGTCTTGTATTCGTCTTCGCCGGTGCGCAGCAATTGCCGGGCGCTGATCCCCAGCTTGCCGAGCAGGGCTTCAAGCTGCGTGGCGTCCAGCGGGGTTTCCAGGTAGCGCACCACGTTCGGCGTGAGGCCACGGGCCTGCAGCAGTTCGAGCGCACCGCGGGATTTCGAGCAGCGCGGGTTGTGATAAAGCGTCAGATCGGTCATGTGCGGGTCGCATCTTGCGTAAGGTGGCGGGTATTCTACCTGCGCTGCGGCGTGTCCTTAAACCGTAAGAGGCGATCGGCCGCAGCCCACGTTCATTTTTGCTAAGGATTACCCCATGACACGGCGACTGATAGGCGCACTGGCAGTTATCACCACACTCCTGCTCAGCGGCTGCGGCAATGATTATGGCGTTGACCAATACGGCCAGAAAGTCGCGTCCGAGCGCGTCGACAAACAATGGTTGGTGATCAATTACTGGGCCGAATGGTGTGGCCCGTGCCGCATCGAAATCCCCGAGCTCAACGCCCTGGCCGAGCAGCTCAAGGGCCAGCCGGTCAGCGTGTTCGGCGTCAACTTCGATAATGTGCAGGGCGAAGAGCTCAAGAGCGCCAGCGAGAAGCTGGGCATCAAGTTCACGGTACTGGCACAGAACCCCGAGGCGATTTTTGATATCCCGCGCAGCGAAGCGTTGCCGGTGACCTACATCATTGATGACAAGGGCAAGGTGCGGGCGCAGATGTTGGGCGAGCAGACGGCGGCGGGGGTATTGGCCAAGCTCAAGGAACTGCGCGGCTAAACGGTTGCTCGCTGGCGATTGCGGTATGCCCGGCACACCGCAATCGTCAACGGATCAGCCTTCTTCCAGCCACAAACGCAGTGGCTTGCCCTCGGCAGGCCAGAAACGGGTCTGCTCGATGGGCGAGATGTCCCAGCGCTGCACGGTTTCCAGGGCCTTGAAGAAGCGCTGTTCCTGCTCCATCAGGGCTTCGGCACACAGCTTGCGGGTGCTGCCGATCTTGCCGAAGCTGAGTTTGTCACCCTCCAGGCTGTACGGCGCGAACCAGTGGTTGCAGCCGCCATTGCCATAGGCCCGGCCATCGGCACCGAGGGTCACGGTCAGGTGGGCGTAATCCATCAGGGGCCGTTCGCCGATCCACTCCACGATGTAGCTGTGATCCTGCTTGAGCTTGACCTCGTCGCTGGCGCAGCCGGCAAGGCCTGCGCCCAGCACTGCGATCATCAGCAGGCTCTTCATGGCGCGGCCTGCTGGCATTTCGGGCAACGGTGCTTGTCGCCGACGGTGGCCCAGCCCAACTCGGCAATGCGCGCAGTGGCGGCCGGTTGCAACGGTTCCTTGGTCAACTTGGTTTCCACCGCGAACTCAAACTCCAGCACGGCGTCGCAGCTGTCGCAATTGACCTTCCAGGTGTGAATCTCCAGCTCGCCGAACTTCGGCCCTTGCGCCATGGCAACCCATTGCCCGGCCGGGCGGATGGAGTAGCGCGCATCGCCTTCGACGGTCAGGCGCATCGACAGGGTTTTGCTGCCGCGCAAAGTGACGATCAGCACGTCGCCATGCTTGATCGAGCCACCATTGCCGGTGACTTGATAACGACCGGGCACCAGGGCGCGGCATTCGATCAGGGTGTGTTGTGGGCTCAGCAAACTGAAGCGGAAATCGTGTTCGGCCATGGATCCTCCAAATAGGCGCGGCATCCTATCACGCTCGCCTGTTCACCATGCGCGCGGTAGATGACCGTTGATCATCCCTGTACCAGGTTTTGCGCCTGGCCGTTGGCCCAGGCCTGGATATTGGCCAGGGTGGTCCCGGCAATCGCCGCCAGGGCCTCGCGTGTGAGGAATGCCTGGTGCGCGGTAATGATCACGTTGGGGAAGGTCAGCAGGCGTGCCAGCACATCGTCCTGCAAGGGCAGGTCCGAACGGTCTTCAAAAAACAGCTGGGCTTCTTCCTCGTACACATCCAGGCCCAGGTAGCCCAGCTGTCCATCCTTGAGCGCTTCGATCAATGCCGGGGTGTCCACCAGGCCGCCGCGCCCGGTGTTGATCAGCATCGCTCCCGGCTGCATATGGGCCAGGGATTGCGCATTGATCAGGTGCTTGCTGTCGGCGGTCAGCGGGCAGTGCAGGCTGATGATCTGTGCCTCGGCCAACAACTGGGGCAGGCTGACATAGCGCGCGCCAAGGGCTTCGACCTGCGGATTGGGGTAGGGATCGTATGCCAGCAAGCTGCAGCCAAAGCCGGCCATGATCTTGGCAAAGGTCGCGCCGATCTGCCCGGTCCCCACCACACCCACGGTCTTGCCCACCAGGTCGAAGCCGGTCAGGCCGTGCAGGCTGAAGTCGCCGTCGCGGGTACGGTTGTAGGCGCGGTGCAGGCGGCGGTTGAGGGCCAGCACCAGGGCCACGGCATGTTCGGCCACTGCATGGGGCGAGTACGCGGGCACCCGCACGATGGTCAGGCCCAGGCGCTTGGCGGCGGCCAGGTCCACATGGTTGTAGCCGGCCGAGCGCAGGGCAATCAGTTGTGTGCCGCCGGCCGCGAGGTGTTCGAGCACCGGGGCGCTGAGGTCGTCGTTGATAAAGGCACAGACCACTTCGTGCTTATCGGCCAGGGCCACGGTGTCGAGGTTCAGGCGTGCCGGTTGGAACTGCAACTCCATGCCCGCGGGCAAGGGTTCGGCGAGAAAGCTGTCGCGGTCATAGGTCTGGCTGCTGAAGAGGATGATGCGCATTAAGGGGCTCCCTGCAAAATAGCGTGTGGTGACACAAAACCTGTGGGCGCCGGCTTACCGGCGCCCACAGGAGATGTTGCCCGTCATTGGCGTTGGGCGTGTTGCTCTGCATCAGGCGTTGACCCGGGCCTCGCTGGCAAGGCGGGCGATGGCCATGTCCAGTTCATCCAGGGCAGCCATGGCCTTGGCGTCATCCTGCTTGAGCAAGGTTTCGGCGCGTTGGCAGGCTGCGCGCAATTGCGGCACGCCGCAGTAGCGGGTGGCGCCGTGCAGGCGGTGGACCCGTTCGATCAGGGCATTGTTGTCGTTGGCTTCGCGGGCGACGCAGACGGCCTCACGGTCAGCTTCCAGGGACGCCAGCAACATGGCCAGCATATCGGCGGCCAAGTCCGCCTTGCCGGCCGCCAGGCGCAAGCCCTCCTCATGGTCGAGTACCGGCAGTTGCGCGGCGGGGCCGTGGCCTTCGACTGCGCGTTCCGGGCCTTGATTGCGCAAGGCCAGGCCGGTCCATTTCAGCACCACCTGGGCCAGTTGCCGCTCGCTGATGGGTTTGGTCAGGTAGTCATCCATGCCGCTTTGCAGCAGGGCGCGTTTTTCATTGGCCATGGCGTGGGCCGTCAGGGCGACGATAGGCAGTGGCGTGCCGTGGCGCTCGCTTTCCCACTGACGAATCGCCTCGGTGCTCTGGCGCCCGTCCATGCCGGGCATCTGCACGTCCATGAGCACCAGGTCGAAGGCTTCTTTCTTCACCGCTTCGATGGCGCTATAGCCGCTTTCCACGGCCTGGACCTTGGCGCCCATGTCTTCGAGCAGGGTCTGTACCAGCAGCAGGTTGGCCGGGTTGTCGTCCACACACAGCACCCGTGGCGCACGGCTGGACAACGGCTCGCCCGGTTCACTGCGCAAGGGGCGCGGGCTGATCAGGTCGGACAGCGCCCGGCGCAATTTTCGGGTGCAGGCCGGCTTGGCCTGCAACTGGCTATTGGGGTTGGGCACCGACAGGTTGAACAGCATCTGCTCGGTGGTCGGGCACAGCACCAGCACTTTGCAGCCCAGGTGCTCAAGGTCCCACAGGTGTTGGTTGAGGCGCTCCGGCGGAATATCGTTGGCGGTGATGCCCAGTACCGCGAGGTCGATGGCCTGCTCGGTCTGGTGTGCGCTGGTGATGCCGTTGGTCAGGTTCTCCAGGCTGTTGAACGGCGTGACCTCCAGGCCGCAGTCTTCCAACTGGTGTTGCAGGGCCTGGCGCGCCAGTTCGTGGTTCTCCAGCACCGCCACACGCCGGCCCAACAGCGGCGGGGCGGGCAAGTCTTCGATATCGTCGCGGGTTTTTGGCAGGTTCAGGCTGATCCAGAACTCCGAACCCTCGCCTGGCGTGCTGTCGACGCCTATTTCGCCGCCCATCTGCTCGATCAGGCGCTTGGAAATCACCAGCCCCAACCCGGTGCCACCGGGCTGACGGGACAAGGAGTTATCCGCCTGGCTGAAGGCCTGGAACAGGGCGCGCACATCCTGGTTCGACAGGCCGATGCCGGTGTCCTGCACGCTGATGCGCAGTTGCACGCTGTCTTCCTGCTCGTCTTCGAGCATGGCCCGGGCGACGATGGTGCCTTCGCGGGTGAATTTGATGGCGTTGCTGACCAGGTTGGTGAGGATCTGCTTGAGACGCAGCGGGTCACCCACCAGGGACAGCGGAGTATCGCGGTAGACCAGGCTCACCAGCTCCAGCTGTTTGGCATGGGCGGCCGGGGCGAGGATGGTCAGGGTGTCTTGCAACAGGTCGCGCAGGTTGAACGGGATACTGTCGAGCACCAGCTTGCCGGCTTCGATTTTCGAGAAGTCGAGAATCTCGTTGATGATGCCCAGCAGGTTGTCGGCGGATTTTTCAATGGTGCCCAGGTAATCCAACTGACGGGGCGACAGCTCGCTTTTCTGCAACAGGTGGGTGAAACCGAGGATGCCATTGAGCGGTGTGCGGATTTCATGGCTCATATTGGCCAGGAACTCCGACTTGATGCGGCTGGCCTCCAGGGCCTCCTTACGGGCCAGGTCCAGCTCGATGTTCTGGATCTCGATGGTTTCCAGGTTCTGGCGCACGTCTTCGGTGGCCTGGTCGATGCTGTGTTGCAGTTCTTCCTGGGCGTTTTGCAGGGTTTCGGCCATGCGGTTGATGCCGGATGCCAACTGATCCAGCTCCTGGCTGCCCAGGGGCGGCAAACGGGTTTCCAGGTTGCCGTCCTTGAGCTGCGCCACCGCTTGTTTGATCTGGCCGATAGGCGAGTTGATCGTGCGGCTGATGCGCAGGGCCAGGGCCGCCGTGCAGATCAGGCCGATGGCAATCAACAGCAGGCTGGCGAACAGGCTGCGATAGCCGCGCAGCAGCATGCCGTTGTGGGACAGTTCCAGCTCGACCCAGCCCAGCAGGCGATCGGCTTCGTCGGGAATCAGCTCGCCGGCGAGATTGCGATGGCGGCCGAACACCGGCAGCAGGTAGCGGGTGGCGTCATTGCCGGTGCGTTGCAGCAGGTGTGAGCTGTTGCCGATGGGCGGCTGGTTGAGCATGGTCGGGCCGGCATGGGCCAGGGCCGAGCGGTCGGGCGCTAGGAAAGACACGGCCCGCACGTCGACTTGCTCCAGGGACTGGGTGGCGATGCGTTCCAGCAGGTCGGTGTTCTTGTTACCCAGTGCCGGTGCCACCAGCGGCGCCAGCTGTTCGGCGATCATCTCGCCGCGATTGAGCAGTTGGGTTTGCAGCTCCGAGAGCTGCATCCAGGTGAAATATCCGCCCAGGAGCAATGCCATCAGGCTGGTAGGCAACAAGGTCAGCAACAGTACGCGGCCTTTTATCCCCATTCTTCTTAGCACGCCACTCTCCTGCTACCACACTGATGTCGAGATTCTACGCAGGCATCCGGCCTGCGCTACCTGCGCAGTGTAGCCATATGAGGGGCTTGGAATCTTGCAAAAGATGCTTGAGGGGGGGGATGGCGGGCTTATTGAACCCATATCCGTTGCTGCGGTGCTCACCGGGACACCGCGGGTTGTCAGGCAGACAAACCAGCTCACAACAGGGGCGTTCGCCGACTACCGATTACGTTGCTGCCGTTTTTTCCACTGGTGCCCCACCCACCACCGCCAATACACCATGGTCATGCAGTACGCCAGCGCGCCCAAGACCAGGCCCAGCACCACCGAGCCCAGGAGGAACGGTTGCCACATGGTCGACAGTTGCCCGCTGATCCATTCCCAGGTCAGTTCATCGGGCAGGGTGCGGGCGGGGATGTTCATCAGCCAGGTGCCGGTCATATAGGTGCAGAAGAACACCACGGGCATGGTAATCGGGTTGGTCAGCCACACCAGGCTCACGGCAATGGGCATATTGCCGCGCACGGAAATGGCGAGGAAGGCCGCCAGCAGCATCTGCAAGGGTATGGGGATGAAGGCGGCAAACAGGCCGACAGCCATGGCCCGGGCAACTGAATGCCGATTGAGGTGCCAGAGGTTGGGATCATGGAGCAGCGTGCCGAGAAAGCGTAAGGACTTGTGTTCCCGAATGCTGGTCGGATCGGGCATGTACCGTTTGAATAAGTGCCGTGGCATAAGGGGTCCAGATCAGTTCGAGGGTCAAGTATGCCCGTATTCTACGAACGGGAAATTCAGACTTTGTGACAAAAAATCATAGTTCGCCCTGAACCACTCGGCTAACACTCAATGGGTCACTCTCAAGGAATGATCCATGCGTACAGGGATGTTTGCGCTGGCGTTGGGGCTGCTGGCGTTGCGCCTGCTGCCCGTCTTGCCGCCGGTCGGTTGGTTGCTGGTGTTGCCGGTGGTGGCGTTGATGCTACTGCCGTTTCGTACTTATCCGCTGGCGTTTTTCCTGTTGGGCCTGGCGTGGGCCTGTTTCAGCGCGCAACGGGCGCTTGACGACCGGCTCATCCCCGCGCTGGACGGCCAGACCCGCTGGCTGGAAGGGCGCGTCAGCGGGCTGCCGCAGCAGAGTGGTGGGGTGGTGCGCTTCGAACTGAGCGACAGCCGGTCACGCCAGGACCGGCTGCCCCAGCGCATCCGTGTGAGCTGGCAGGGCGGCCCGCCCGTGCGCAGTGGTGAGCGCTGGCGTTTGGCCGTGACCCTCAAGCGACCCTCCGGCCTGTTGAATTTCCAGGGCTTCGATCAAGAGGCCTGGCTGTTGGCCCAGCGTGTGGGGGCGACGGGGTCGGTCAAGGATGGCCAGCGCCTGGCGCCGGCCCGACATGCCTGGCGCGATGGGGTCCGCCAGCAGCTATTGGCGGTAGACGCCCGGGGGCGTGAAGCCGGGCTGGCCGCACTGGTGCTGGGCGATGGCTCCGGCTTGGCCGCCGAGGATTGGCGCATTTTGCAGGACACCGGCACCGTGCATCTATTGGTCATTTCCGGCCAGCATATCGGCCTGTTGTCGGGGTTGATCTATGCCTGGGTGGCCGGGCTGGCCCGCTACGGCTGCTGGCCCAGGCGTTTGCCCTGGCTGCCTTGGGCCTGCGGTCTGGCATTTGCCGCAGCGCTGGCCTACGGCTTGCTCGCCGGCTTTGCCGTGCCAGTGCAGCGGGCCTGTGTGATGGTGGGGCTGGTGTTGCTGTGGCGCCTGCGGTTTCGCCACCTGGGGATCTGGTGGCCACTGCTGCTGGCCCTGAATGCGGTGCTGCTCCTCGAACCCCTGGCCAGCCTGCAACCGGGTTTCTGGCTGTCATTTGCCGCCGTGGCCGTGTTGCTGCTGGCCTTCAGCGGCCGCCTGGGGCCCTGGCGGGCGTGGCAGGCCTGGACCCGTGCCCAATGGCTGATCGCGATTGGGCTGTTTCCGCTGCTACTGATCCTCGGTTTGCCGATCAGCTTGAGTGCGCCGCTGGCCAATCTGTTTGCGGTGCCGTGGATCAGCCTGCTGGTGTTGCCGCTGGCGCTGGCGGGCACGCTGTTGCTAGCGGTGCCATGGCTGGGCAGTGGCCTGTTGTGGCTGGCGGGGGGCGCGCTGGATTGGCTGTTCAAGGCCCTGGCCTGGCTGGCCGGGCACGTGCCAGCCTGGATGCCGGCCGAGGTGCCTGTGGGCTACTGGTTGCTCAGTCTGCTGGGCGCGGTGCTGTTATTGATGCCCAAGGGCATTCCCTTTCGCCTGCTGGGTTGGCCCCTGTTGCTGCTGGCGGTGTTCCCGCCCCGTGAGTCGATCCCGTTGGGCCAGGTGGCGGTGGAGCAACTGGATGTCGGCCAGGGCTTGTCGATTGTGTTGCGCACCCGCAACCACGTGCTGTTGTATGACGCCGGGCCACGGGTGGGGGATTTCGATCTTGGCGAGCGCTTGGTATTGCCGGCGCTGCGCAAGCTGGGGGTTGGCCAGGTGGACTTGATGCTGCTCAGCCATGCTGACGCCGATCATGCCGGTGGCGCGGCGGCGGTGGCCCGTGGGTTACCCGTCCGGCGCGTGGTGGGCGGGGAAACCGAGGGGTTGCCGGCGTTCCTCGGCACCCAGGCCTGTGTCAGCGGTGAGCAGTGGGAGTGGGACGGCGTGGTGTTCCAGCTGTGGCAATGGGCAGATGCCCGCAACGGCAACGCGAAGTCGTGCGTGCTGCAGGTCCAGGCCAATGGCGAGCGGTTGCTGCTGACCGGCGATATCGACCGCGAGGCCGAGCGGGCCTTGCTGGCCACGCCGCTGGCGGTCGCCACGGATTGGCTGCAAGTGCCCCATCATGGCAGTCGCAGTTCCTCGTCCTGGCCGTTTGTCCAGCAACTGGCCCCCAAGGCGGTGCTGATCTCCCGTGGGCGAGGCAATGGTTTCGGTCATCCGCACCCGCAAGTGGTGGCGCGTTACCAGCATTTGCGCAGCACCCTTTATGACAGCGCCGAACAGGGCGCGGTGCGTCTGCGCCTGGGGGCTTTCGAGGCGCCGGTCATGGCACGCAGCCAGCGCCGTTTCTGGCGCGCGCCTGTCATCGACAGTTACCAAAGGCCGGTGCCTGCGACATGATGGCTGTCGGCCGGCAGGCCCTTCCTCGCCAGCCTATATGCTAAAGTGGCGCACTTTTTCGAGGGGACATTCACTGTGTGGGAATTGGTCAAATCCGGCGGCTGGATGATGTTGCCGATCATTCTGAGCTCCATCGCCGCACTCGGCATTGTTGCCGAACGCCTGTGGACCCTGCGCGCCAGCCGTGTAACCCCTGATCATCTGCTGGGGCAGGTCTGGCGCTGGATCAAGGACAAGCAACTGGACAAGGAAAAGCTCAAGGAACTGCGGGCCAATTCCCCTCTGGGCGAGATCCTCGCTGCGGGCCTGGCCAACTCCAAGCACGGTCGCGAGATCATGAAGGAGTGCATTGAAGAAGCCGCCGCCCGGGTAATCCACGAACTGGAGCGCTATATCAATGCCCTGGGCACCATCGCGGCAATGGCGCCATTGCTGGGCTTGCTTGGCACCGTGCTGGGCATGATTGATATCTTCAGTGCCTTCACCGGGTCCGGCATGACCACCAACGCCTCGGTATTGGCCGGGGGTATTTCCAAGGCCCTGATCACCACGGCGGCGGGCCTGATGGTGGGGATCCCAGCGGTGTTTTTCCACCGATTCCTGCAACGCCGCATCGACGAGCTGGTGGTGGGCATGGAGCAGGAAGCCATCAAACTGGTGGAAGTGGTCCAGGGCGACCGTGATGTCGACCTGGTCGAGGGCAAAGCGTGAAATTTCGCCGCAAGCCCCGGGAAACGGTCGATATCAACCTGGCGTCGTTGATTGATGTGGTGTTCATCCTGCTGTTGTTTTTTGTCGTCACCACCACCTTTACCCGGGAAACCCAACTACGGGTCGAACTGCCGGAAGCCGTCAGCGGCTCGCCGGCCGAAGACCAGCAGCTCAAGCAACTGGAGATCACCATCAGCGCCGAAGGGGTGTTTTCGGTGAACAACCAGTTACTCGAGAAAAACGACGTGACCAGCGTGATGGATGCGCTGCAGAAGGAGTCCGGCGGTGATACGCAAATGCCGCTGTCCATCAGCGCCGATGGCAAGACCCCACACCAGGCTGTGATCACCGCGATGGATGCAGCCGGCAAGCTCGGTTTCAGCCATTTGCGCATGACCACCGTCGAGGCGGCGGGGCAACCCTGATGGCCTTGTCCGATCGTTTGCTCAAGGCCTGGTATGACGGCCACCCGGCGCTCAAGCTCCTGCAACCACTGGAGGCACTCTATCGCCGGGTGGTCAGGCGCAAGCGCGAGCGGTTCCTGGCGGGTGAGGGCACGATCTACCAAGCGCCGGTGCCTATAGTAGTGGTCGGCAATATCACTGTGGGTGGCACCGGCAAGACGCCGTTGATCCTGTGGTTGATCGAGCATTGCCAGCGCAGTGGCCTGCGGGTCGGTGTGGTCAGCCGTGGCTACGGGGCCAAGCCTGCGCAGTTGCCATGGCGGGTGCAGGCCAGCGACAGCGCGCAAGTGGCCGGCGACGAGCCCTTGTTGATCGTGCAGCGCAGCG
The DNA here is from genome assembly GCF_016405645.1 of Pseudomonas sp. MF5691. Taxonomy (NCBI): domain Bacteria; kingdom Pseudomonadati; phylum Pseudomonadota; class Gammaproteobacteria; order Pseudomonadales; family Pseudomonadaceae; genus Pseudomonas; species Pseudomonas sp. MF5691. The sequence continues at coordinate 209,026 of NZ_JAEKDC010000010.1, read as the reverse complement.
GCGTCCCGCTGATGATCGACCCCGATCGCAGCCGGGCGGTGCAGGCGCTGTTGGCCAGTGAGCCCCTGGACCTGATCCTGTCCGACGATGGCTTGCAGCATTACCGTCTGGCCCGTGACCTTGAGTTGGTGCTGATCGACAACGCCCGTGGCCTGGGCAATCGCCGCTGCCTGCCTGCCGGGCCGTTGCGCGAGCCGGCCGAGCGCCTGCGCAGCGTCGATGCCCTGCTATATAACGGCGCCGGAGCTGATCGCGAGGATGGCTTTGCTTTCCGTCTGCTGCCGACCACGTTGGTCAACCTGCTGACCGGCGAGCGGCGGCCGCTGGACCATTTTCCCGTGGGGCAACGGGTGCATGCGGTCGCGGGCATCGGCAACCCACAACGTTTCTTCAATACCCTCGAAACGCTACACTGGCTGCCGATACCCCATGCGTTTGCCGACCATGCGCCCTACAGCGCCGAGGTCCTGAATTTTACGCCGTCACTGCCCCTGGTCATGACCGAAAAGGACGCGGTGAAGTGCCGCGCCTTTGCCCAGGCACACTGGTGGTACCTTGCAGTCGATGCCGCACCGTCACCGGCGTTTATCGCCTGGTTCGACACGCAACTGATGCGTCTGCTGCCTGCTCGACTTTTGCCTTAAAACGTTTTTATCCAGGAAACCCCCATGGACACCAAACTGCTCGATATCCTCGCTTGCCCGATCTGCAAAGGCCCGCTCAAGCTCAGTGCCGACAAGACCGAACTGATCAGCAAGGGCGCCGGCCTGGCGTACCCGATCCGCGACGGCATCCCGGTGATGCTGGAAAGCGAAGCCCGCACCCTGACGACCGACGAGCGCCTGGATAAATGACCACTGCCTTCACTGTTGTCATCCCCGCGCGCTACGCCTCCACCCGCCTGCCCGGCAAACCGCTGCAGATGATCGGCGCCAAGCCGATGATCCAGCTGGTCTGGGAGCAGGCCTGCAAAAGCAGCGCCCAACGCGTAGTGGTGGCCACTGATGATCTGCGGATCATCGAGGCCTGCAAGGGTTTTGGCGCCGAAGCGGTACTGACCCGTGAAGATCACAACTCCGGCACCGACCGCCTGGCCGAAGTGGCCACGCACCTGGGCCTGGCGCCGGACGCCATCGTGGTCAATGTGCAAGGCGACGAGCCGTTGATCCCGCCGTGTGTCATCGACCAGGTCGCGGCCAACCTGGCCGCCCACGCCGAAGCGCGCATGGCGACCCTGGCCGAGCCTATCGAAGACCTCGAGACCCTGTTCAACCCGAACGTGGTCAAGGTGGTCAGCGACATCAATGGCCTGGCCCTGACCTTCAGCCGTTCGACCCTGCCCTGGGCACGTGACGAATTCGCCAAACAGCGTGATGTGTTGCCGGCGGGCGTGCCGTATCGCCGCCATATCGGCATTTACGCCTACCGCGCCGGCTTCCTGCATGACTTCGTCACCTGGGGCCCGTGCTGGCTGGAAAACACCGAGGCCCTGGAGCAATTGCGGGCCCTGTGGCACGGCGTGCGTATTCATGTCGATGATGCGATGGAAGCGCCGCCGGCCGGTGTCGATACGCCGGAAGACCTCGAGCGCGTGCGTCGGTTGCTGGGGGCTTGATGGAAGTCCTGTTTGTCTGCCTGGGCAATATCTGCCGCTCGCCCACCGCCGAGGGCGTGCTGCGCCACAAACTGCGGGCCGCCGGGTTGGCGGACCAGGTCGAGGTGGCGTCTGCCGGTACCGGTGAATGGCATATCGGCAAGGCCCCGGACAAGCGCAGCCAGCAAGCAGCGCTGCGTCGTGGCTACGACTTGTCGGCCCAGCGCGCCCAGCAGGTGTCGCGCGCCGACTTTGCGCGCTACGACCTGATTCTGGCGATGGACCAGAGCAACCTGCGCAACCTCAAGGCCATGCAACCGGCCCAGGGCAAGGCCGAGCTGGACCTGTTCCTGCGCCGCTACGATGGGGCGGTGGATGAAGTGCCGGATCCGTACTACGACGGCGAGCAAGGTTTCGAGCAGGTCCTGGACCTGATCGAGGCCGCCTGTGATTTGCTGGTGATCGAATTGAAGGGGCGGTTATGAGTCTGGATGTGCAGCCCCAGGTTTCCCTGAAGGCCTTTAACAGTTTTGGCATTGATGTGCGTGCGCAATGGTTCGCCGAAGCCCATAGCGACGCCGATGTGCGCGAGGGCCTGGCCTATGCGGCCGCACAGCAGTTGCCGTTGCTGGTGATCGGGGGCGGCAGCAACCTGCTGCTGACCCAGGATATCCCGGCGTTGGTGTTGCGCATGGCAACCCAGGGGATCCGGGTACTGCACGACGACGGCCAGCAGGTGGTGGTGGAAGCCGAGGCGGGCGAGGCCTGGCATCCGTTTGTGCTATGGACCCTTGCACAAGGGTTCTCTGGCCTGGAAAACCTCAGCCTGATTCCCGGCACTGTCGGGGCGGCACCGATGCAGAACATTGGCGCCTACGGTGTCGAGATCAAGGATGTCTTCGCCGGGCTGACCGCCCTCGACCGCCAGACGGGCGAGTTGCGGGATTTCAGCCTGGAGGAATGCAACTTCGCCTACCGCGACAGCCTGTTCAAGCACGAAGTGGGGCGCTGGCTGATCCTGCGGGTGCGTTTTGCCCTGAACCGCGTCGCACACCTGAAGCTCGGCTATGGCCCGGTGCAACAGCGCCTGGCAGAGCAGGGCATTGCCCAGGCGACCCCGAGCGATGTCAGTCGGGCCATTTGCAGTATTCGCAGTGAAAAGCTGCCCGATCCTGCGGTCTTGGGCAACGCCGGCAGTTTCTTCAAGAACCCGCTGGTCTCCCAGGAGCTGGCGGCGCAGTTGCAGCTGCAATATCCCGATCTGGTGGCCTATCCCCAGGCGAATGGGCAAGTGAAGCTGGCGGCCGGCTGGTTGATTGAAAAGGCCGGCTGGAAGGGCTTTCGCGAGGGGGATGCCGGTGTGCATCGCTTGCAGGCGCTGGTGCTGGTCAATTATGGCGCGGCCACCGGCCTGGATATTTCCAGCCTGGCCCAGCGCATCCAGCGCGATATCGCCGAGCGCTTCAAGGTCGACCTGGAAATGGAGCCCAATCGTTATTGAGCTACGCTTCTAGCGTGTTGAACCAAGCCCTGCATTGCAGGGCTTTTTTGTTAATGCTGGGTTAACTTAGCAGGCTAACGATGCCTGTTTATTGTTCGATAGACCCTGTTTATCAAAGGCCCGGTGAAGACCTGTCTTCACAAGAGAGCCCGATTAGCCTGAGCCATCTGCGTGTACCGACTCCGCTCCCTTGAAAGCGGCAGATAGCTCGACCCCATAATCCAATCACTATGCGGGCGTGCCCATGATTACTCTGAAACTCAACGGTCAAGATCATCCACTGGATGCCACCGAGGATATGCCTCTGCTGTGGGCGATCCGCGATGTAGCGGGTTACAACGGCACCAAGTTCGGTTGCGGCATGGGGCTGTGTGGCGCCTGCACCATCCATATCGACGGTGCGCCGGCGCGCAGTTGCATCACGCCCATCGGCTCGGTCAAAGGGCAGAACGTCAGCACTATCGACAACCTGCATAACGACCCGATTGGCCAGGTGGTGCAGCAGGCGTGGCTGGATACGGCGGTGGCGCAATGCGGTTACTGCCAGGGCGGGCAGATCATGTCGGCCACGGCCTTGCTGAAAACCAACCCCAACCCCAGCGATGCACAGATTGAAGAAGCCATGGTCGGCAATATCTGCCGCTGCGGCACCTATAACCGCATCAAGACGGCGATTCGCCAGGCCGCGACTCAGTTGCAGGGGGCCAAGGCATGAGCCAGTTACCGAGCAATTTCGCCCTGAGCAACCTTAGCCGGCGCGGTTTCCTCAAGGGCGTCGGCGCGACCGGCGCGCTGGTGGTGGCTGCCAGTTGGGGCTTGCCCCAGGCCTTTGCCGACGAAGTGAAGCAATACGGCGGGGCCGCGATGCCCAATGGCCTGGTCGATGATCCCAAGGTCTATGTCAGCATCGCCACCGATGGCACCGTCACCGTGATCTGCAACCGCTCGGAGATGGGCCAGGGCGTGCGCACCAGCCTGACCATGGTGGTGGCCGATGAACTGGAGGCCGATTGGGCGCTGGTGAAGGTTGCGCAGGCGCCGGGTGACGAAGCGCGTTTTGGCAACCAGGATACTGACGGTTCGCGCAGCATGCGCCATTGGTTCGAACCGATGCGCCGCTGCGGCGCCGCCGTGCGGACCATGCTGGAACAGGCCGCTGCCGAGCAGTGGAAAGTCCCGCTGGGCGAATGCCGTGCACAGTTGCATAAAGTCATTCACCAGCCCAGCGGCCGCGAACTGGGCTATGGCGCCCTGGCCGCTGCCGCCAGCGCGTTGGCAGTGCCGGCGCGCGACAGCCTGCGGCTCAAGCAGCCCTCGGAGTTTCGCTATATCGGCAAGGAAGCCACCAAGGCCATCGACGGTGCCGATATCGTCAACGGCCGGGCGGTGTACGGCGCCGATGTGCATTTTGACGGCATGCTGTTCGCGACCATTGCGCGGCCCAAGGTATACGGCGGCAAGGTCAAGTCGTTCGATGCCAGCGCGGCGCTGAAAGTCCCCGGGGTGATCAAGGTCCTGCAAATCGAAAGCCGACCCATACCCTCGGAATTCCAGCCATTGGGTGGTGTGGCGGTGGTTGCCAGCAATACCTGGGCGGCGATCAAGGGCCGTGAGGCGTTGCAGATTGTCTGGGACGACGGCGCGAATGCTGGCTACAACTCCACCGACTATCGCAAGACCCTGGAGGCCGCGGCGCTCCAGCCCGGCAAAGTGGTGCGCAATACCGGCAGTATCGAGCAGGCCCTGAACGATGCCGACAGCACCCTCGAAGCCACGTATTACTTGCCACACCTGGCGCAGTCGCCGATGGAGCCGATGGTGGCCGTGGCCCGTTATCAAGACGGGCGATGCGAGGCCTGGGCTCCGAGCCAGGCACCGCAGGTCACGCGGGAACGGGTGGCCGAGCGCCTGGGCTTGCCGTTCGATAACGTCACGATCCACGTCACCCTGTTGGGCGGTGGCTTTGGGCGCAAGTCGAAACCGGATTTCATCATCGAAGCTGCGCTGCTGGCCAAGGAATTCCCCGGCAAGGCCGTGCGGGTGCAGTGGACCCGTGAAGACGATATTCATAACTCCTACTTCCATACCGTCTCCGCCGAGTACCTCAAGGCCGGCCTGAACAAGGACGGCCTGCCCTCTGGCTGGCTGCACCGCACCGTGGCACCCAGCATCACTGCGCTGTTTGCGCCGGGCATGAACCACGAGGCAGCGTTCGAGCTGGGTATGGGCTTTACCAACATGGCCTACGCCATTCCCAATGTGCGCCTGGAAAACCCCGAAGCGGCTGCCCACACCCGCGTGGGTTGGTACCGTTCGGTGTCGAACATCCCCCATGGGTTTGCCATTCAGAGCTTTGTCGATGAACTGGCCCATAAGGCCGGCCAGGATCCGCTGAAATATCAACTCAAGCTGCTGGGCCCGGATCGTCAGATTGATCCGCGAACCTTGAGTGAAGAGTGGAACTACGGCGAGTCCCCCGAGCGTTATCCGATTGATACCGCGCGCATGCGCGGCGTGCTGGAAACCGCCGCCAAGGCCGCCGGCTGGGGGCGCACGCTGCCCAAGGGGCGCGGCCTGGGGCTGGCGGTGCACTACAGCTTTGTGACCTATGTGGCGGCGGTGATCGAGGTGGAGGTCAAGGATGATGGCACGCTGATCGTGCATAAGGCTGATATTGCGGTGGACTGCGGGCCGCAGATCAACCCGGAGCGCATCCGTTCACAGTTCGAGGGCGCCTGCGTCATGGGCTTGGGCAATGCGGTCCTGGGAGAAATCAGCTTCAAGGATGGCAAGGTCCAGCAGGACAACTTCCATATGTATGAAGTGGCGCGCATGTCCCTGGCCCCCCGGGAAATCGCCATACATTTGGTCACGCCAGAAGGAGAGGTGCCCCTGGGTGGCGTCGGTGAGCCGGGCGTGCCACCGATTGCGCCAGCGCTGTGCAACGCGATATTTGCCGCCACCGGCAAGCGTATCCGCAGCTTGCCCGTGCGTTATCAACTGCAGGGCTGGCAACAGGCGGCGAAAGCCTGATGGACAGCGTGGATCTGAACGTCCTGCGCAGCGTGCTGGAGTGGCGCCGCGCGGGGCAGCGGGTGGTGCTGTACAGCGTGGTCCAGACTTGGGGTAGCGCGCCACGGCCGCCGGGGGCGATGCTGGCCCTGCGCGGCGATGGGGTGGTGATCGGCTCGGTTTCCGGTGGCTGCATTGAAGATGACCTGATCGCTCGGCTTTACGATGGTCGCTTGCCTGACGAAGGGCCGCCGGTGCAACTGGTGACCTATGGCGTGACCCGGGATGAAGCGGCGCGCTTTGGCCTGCCCTGCGGCGGCACCTTGCGCCTGACGGAGGAGCGGGTAGGTGATCCTGCCTGGGTCGCCGAGTTGCTGGCGCGTTGTGAGGCCCATGAAATAGTGGCCCGGGAGTTGGACTTGGCGACGGGCACCGTGCGTCTGAGCGCGGCGAGCCAGTCCGACATTGTCAGTTTTGATGGTGAGCGCTTGCGGGCCATCTACGGCCCGCGCTGGCGCCTGTTACTGATCGGTGCGGGGCAGATGTCGCGCTATGTGGCAGAAATGGCGCGGCTGTTGGATTTTGAAGTGCTGATCTGCGATCCACGCCAGGAGTTTGTCCATGGCTGGGAAGAACAACACGGGCGCTTTGTGCCGGGAATGCCCGATGAGGCCGTGCTCAATATCCAGACGGACGAGCGCACGGCCATTGTGGCCCTGACCCACGATCCGCGCCTGGACGACATGGCGCTGCTGACCGCGTTGAACTCCCGAGCGTTCTACATTGGTGCCCTGGGCTCGCGGGCCAATAGCCGCAAGCGTCGGGAGAACCTGGCGGTGTTGGGGCTGGGAGCCGAGGCGATTGCGCGGCTGCATGGTCCGATCGGTCTTCATATCGGCAGTCATACGCCGGCAGAGATCGCCTTGTCGCTGATGGCACACATCGTCGCGATCAAGAACGGTGTGGAACTGTTGCAAGCAAAACCGGTGCGGGAGGTGGTCAGTTGACGAGCACCATTACCGCCATCGTCCTGGCGGCGGGGCAGGGCAGCCGGTTCCGCGCGCAAGCCGGCCAGGACAAACTGCTGGCCCCTTGTAGGGGGCGTGATGGGGTGACACGGCCGGTCTTCGAGCAGGTGTTGGTCAATTTACCGGCCAGTATCACCCGGCGCTGGGTCGTCACCTCGCCTGCGCGCAGCGAGGTTATTCGCCTGGCCAGGGCATACGGTTGCGAAGTGCTGCTTGTGGATTCGGCGGGCATGGGCGACAGCATTGCGGCTGCCGTTGCCGCCAGTGGCCCGGCGGCGGGTTGGCTGGTGGTGTTGGGGGATATGCCGTTTATCCAGGCGGCGAGTATTGAGCGGGTGATAGAGCGGGTGGAGGGTGTCAGTGTGCCGGTGCATGCCGGTCAGCAGGGCCATCCTGTTGCGTTTGGCCCGGCACTGGGGCCTGCCTTGATGGGGTTGACTGGGGATCGTGGGGCCAGGGCGGTGTTTGCCCTGGCTGAGGTGCGGGAAGTGCCGGTGGATGATCCTGGGGTGTTGTGGGATGTGGACGTGCCGCAATCACTGGAATTCAGGTAGGGGCTGGAAGAGCTGGTCGGGGTGTCAGGTATTTATCCGTCATCGCTAACGATCATCGCAGGCAAGCCAGCTCCCACATGTCGCATAAAAAAGCCCCGCCTGATTGCTCAGGCGGGGCTTTTTAATTGCCGTTGGAATTAAGCGAGGGGTTTAGGCTCGTGCTCTTCTTCCAGGGCTTTTGGGTTGTGCTCTACCACTTCTTCAACGGAACGCAGGTTCTCGTCGATGGTTGGGGCAGTGTGCTCAACTTCTGCTTCGATGGCCGGTGCTGGCGCAACCGCTTCGACGACGGCCGGGGCCGCCGCTGCTGCTTCGGCTTCTTTCTGCAGACGCTCGGCTTCACGCTTGCGACGACGCACTTCACGCGGGTCGTTAGGCGCACGGCCGTTTTCGGTCAGGGCGCTGACAGGGGCTTCAACCACTGGGGCGACCACTTCGGCAACCACTGGGGTTTCCACAACCACCGGAGCAGGTTCGGCAACCACAACCGGTTCTGCAACCACCGCTGGTTCGGCGATAACCACTTCAGCAACCGGTGCTGGAGCTTCTTCTACCGGTGCCGGGGCAGGTGCTTCGGCGACGACGGCCGGCTCGGCAGTCCACTGGAAGGCGGTCTGTTCTTCGCGAACTTCACGCACTTCTGGGGTTGCTTCAGCGGCTGGCGCTTCGACAACAGCTTCGACCACAGGCTGGGGCTCAACCACGATTGCAGGTGCAGCCACTACTTCGGCTTCAGGCTGGGCTTCGCGGACCGGTGCAACTTCAACTTCTACAGCGGCAGGTGCTTCGACCACGGTGGTGGCTTCGACAACCGGTGCTTCAACTGCGGCAGTTTCCTGCACGGCAGCGGTGGCACGTTCGGCCTGCTGGTTGGCTTCGGCTTCGGCAGGTGCACTGATGACCGAGCTGGCAACTGCAGCGGTAACGGCCAGGCCAGCAGCCAGTTCGGTGCTGGTCGGTTCGTTGTTGGCGCTTTCTTCAGTGGCTTCGCCGGTCTCTTCCGAGCCTTCGATCACATTGCCGTTGGCGTCACGCTGACGCTCACGGCGGTTGCTGCGGCGACGCTGGCCACGGGAGCGGCGGCGTGGACGATCGCCTTCGGCGTTGTCCTGGCCATCTTCCTGTGGCTGTTCGTCGTTGTTCAGCAGTTCTTCTTCGCTGGCTGCGGCAGCCTGCTCGGCGCGTGGTTGACGCTCTTCACGCGGTGGGCGTGGAGCGCGTTCTTCACGGGGCTGGCGGGCCGGGCGTTCTTCAGTCGCGACATCAGTTGCTACGGCGGCAACAGCTGGGGCTGCGTCCAAAGGTTCACGCAGTTCACGTACACGTTCTTCACGCTCGCCACGTGGCTTGCGATCTTCACGCGGGGCGCGAGGGGCACGCGGTGCGCGTTCTTCACGTGGTGCACGCTCTTCGCGCGGAGCACGTTCTTCACGGGCTACGGCCGGGGTTTCTTCACGGGCTTCGCGCGGCTGGCGCTCTTCACGGGGTGCGCGCTCTTCACGCGGTGCACGTTCTTCGCGAGGCTTGCGCTCTTCGTCACGGCGACCGTTGCGGTTACGGCTCTGCTGGCGACCGTTGCGACGCTCTTCGTTGCGTGCAGGGCGTTCAGCGGCTGGCTTCTCGACCACGGCTGGAGCAACAGGCTCTTCCTTGGTGGCGAACAGGCTGACCAGCGACTTCACCAGGCCCTTGAACAGGCTTGGCTCCGGCAGGACGGCAGGCGCGGCCACCGGGGCGGCGACTTCAGTCGGTACCGGTGCGTTGGCACGGGCCGGTGCGGTCTTGACCGCGGCTTCCTGGCGCACCAGGGTGCGGGTTGCGGCGGCTGGCTGGACTTCTTCGACTTCGGCAGCGGCAGCGGCGATTTCGTAGCTGGACTGGCCGCTGTGGGCTTCCGGGCTGTCATCACGCAGGCGCTGGACTTCGAAGTGCGGCGTCTCGAGGTGATCGTTCGGCAGGATCACGATACGGGCACGGGTGCGCAGTTCGATCTTGGTGATCGAGTTGCGTTTTTCGTTGAGCAGGAAAGCTGCAACCGGGATCGGCACTTGTGCGCGGACTTCGGCGGTGCGGTCTTTCAGGGCTTCTTCTTCGATCAGGCGCAGGATCGCCAGGGACAGCGATTCAACGTCACGGATGATGCCGGTGCCGTTGCAACGCGGGCAGACGATGCCGCTGCTTTCGCCCAGGGATGGACGCAGGCGCTGACGGGACATTTCCAGCAGGCCGAAGCGCGAGATACGGCCAACCTGTACGCGGGCGCGGTCGGCTTCCAGGCATTCGCGGACTTTTTCTTCCACGGCGCGCTGGTTCTTGGCCGGGGTCATGTCGATGAAGTCGATCACGATCAGGCCGCCGATATCACGCAGGCGCAGTTGGCGCGCGATTTCTTCGGCTGCTTCCAGGTTGGTCTGCAACGCGGTTTCTTCGATGTCGCTGCCTTTGGTGGCGCGCGCCGAGTTGATGTCGATGGACACCAGGGCTTCGGTCGGATCGATCACGATGGAGCCGCCGGACGGCAGTTCGACCACGCGCTGGAAGGCGGTTTCGATCTGGCTTTCGATCTGGAAGCGGTTGAACAGCGGTACGCTGTCTTCGTACAGCTTGATCTTGCTGGCGTACTGCGGCATCACCTGGCGGATGAAGGTCAGGGCTTCGTCCTGTGCTTCAACGCTGTCGATCAGCACTTCGCCGATGTCCTGGCGCAGGTAGTCGCGGATGGCGCGGATGATCACGTTGCTTTCCTGATAGATCAGGAATGGCGCGGAGCGGTCCAGGGATGCTTCTTTAATAGCGGTCCACAGTTGCAGCAGGTAATCGAGGTCCCACTGCATTTCTTCGCTGCTGCGGCCAAGGCCGGCAGTGCGCACGATCAGGCCCATGTCGGCCGGAGCGATCAAGCCGTTCAGCGCTTCACGCAGTTCGTTGCGCTCTTCGCCTTCGATGCGACGGGAGATGCCGCCGGCACGCGGGTTGTTCGGCATCAGGACCAGGTAACGGCCAGCCAGGCTGATGAAAGTGGTCAGGGCGGCGCCCTTGTTGCCACGTTCTTCTTTTTCGACCTGGACGATGACTTCCTGGCCTTCGCTCAGGACGTCCTTGATGTTCACGCGGCCTTCAGGGGCTTTCTTGAAGTATTCGCGGGAGATTTCTTTGAGGGGCAGGAAGCCATGGCGCTCAGAGCCAAAATCGACAAAGGCAGCCTCAAGGCTTGGCTCGATGCGAGTAATCCGGCCTTTATAGATGTTGGCCTTCTTCTGCTCGCGTGCACCGGACTCGATGTCCAGGTCGTAGAGGCGTTGGCCATCTACCAGTGCAACACGCAACTCTTCGGGTTGAGTTGCGTTAATCAGCATTCTTTTCATGTTGTACCGTCGGTTTCCGGGCTGCCGGAAACGGCGTTCGGCACACACGACTTCTCACGGTCGGTGTCAGGTGCGTCAAGAGTGGTTGGCCACTCCAGTGTCCAGCAATACCGGCCAATTGGGCTGGTATCGCGACTTACGCGTCCTGCTTGCTGTGGTGACTTAATAAGCACTCAGTCAGGAGGAGGAATCAACCGGCGACTGTGGACGAGATGAAGCGTCTAAATATAAGCCTAGTGCTACACAGTCCGACGGTTGTGCATCTCCACCCTACACGTATCCCTGATAATTCGGGTGCTGCCGCGCGCAGAATCCGCAGCGGGTTGGCATTTACCGTGTTCTCCAATGGGGAGTTCACGCTCATGGCTAATAACAGGCGTTGTTTCCGAAGCATTCGCCGTGGTCTGGTACAAGACTGACTGCACTTTGTGAACTGGCCGTAAATATCGGCGCAAGAGACGAGTAATCACTCTGTTTCTTGCACTCGCTTCAGGCCTCATGTCACCTGCGCTTGTTACAATCTTGAGCCTTCCAGTGTGGCAAGAGCCCCGTAGGACGGCCTCGCGTCCTGATGAATTGCGATGGTCAGGGGCGGCAGTTTGCCGCGAGTCCTCTGTCCAGGCCGCTTTTGGCGGCGTTCGCGACTATAGCAGCAATGATTAAGTGCTTCAATTCCATAAAAAATTGTTATCATTCCCGACATGACGACTACCACCCCCCCGACCCCCAGCGTCCAGCTGCTTGAGGTCTCGCCGGAATATGCCGGCCAACGCATCGACAATTTTCTTCTGGCCAGGCTCAAGGGCGTGCCCAAGACCTTGATTTATCGCATTTTGCGTAAAGGCGAAGTGCGGGTGAACAAGGGCCGGATCAAGCCTGAGTACAAGCTGCAGGCGGGCGATATCGTCCGGGTGCCGCCGGTTCGCGTGCCTGAGCGTGACGAGCCTGTGCCGCTGGCCCAGGGCCTGTTGCAGCGCCTTGAAGCGTCGATTGTCTTCGAAGACAACAAGCTGATCGTGATCAACAAGCCGTGCGGCATTGCGGTGCACGGCGGTAGCGGCCTGAATTTCGGGGTGATCGAAGCCTTTCGTCAGTTGCGTCCGGATGCCAAGGAGCTGGAACTGGTCCATCGCCTGGACCGCGACACCTCCGGCCTGTTGATGATTGCCAAGAAGCGCAGCATGTTGCGTCACCTGCATACCGCCCTGCGCGGCGATGGTGTGGACAAGCGCTATATGGCCCTGGTGCGTGGCAACTGGGCATCTTCGATCAAGAGCGTGCGGGCACCGTTGCAGAAGAGCAACCTGCGCTCCGGCGAGCGCATGGTCGAGGTAGACGAGGAGGGCAAGGAGGCGCTGACCCTGTTCAAGGTGCTGCGGCGCTTCGGTGACTTCGCAACCATGGTCGAGGCCAAGCCGGTGACCGGGCGTACCCACCAGATTCGTGTGCATACCCTGCATGCGGGTCACTGTATTGCGGGCGATACCAAGTACGGCGACGAGGGTTTCTCCAAGGAGATTCGTGACCTTGGCGGCAAACGCCTGTTCCTGCATGCCTACATGCTGACGGTGCCATTGCCCGATGGTGGCGAATTGAAATTGCAGGCCCCTGTGGATGAGATGTGGGCCAAGACCGTGGAGCGCCTGAGTGTCGCGCCCTGACTACAAGCTGCTGATTTTTGACTGGGATGGCACCCTGTGCGATTCCATTGGTCGGATTGTCGAGTCCATGCACGTGGCCTCGACCCGTTCCGGCTTCGAGCTGTGCAGTGATCTGGCGGTCAAGGGCATTATTGGCCTGGGATTGCCCGAAGCCATTCGCACCTTGTACCCGCAGATCGCTGACAGTGAGCTGGTGGCGTTTCGCGAGCATTACGCCGATCACTACATTGCCCTTGAGTCCGAGCCTTCGCCTTTGTTTGAAGGGGTGGTGCAGTCGTTGGCGGCATTGCGTGAGCAGGGCTATCACCTGGCCGTGGCCACCGGCAAAGCCCGGCGTGGCCTGGATCGGGTGCTCAAGGCCAATGGTTGGGAAGACTATTTCGACGTCACCCGCGCTGCCGATGAAACCGCGAGCAAGCCCCATCCATTGATGCTGGAGCAGATCATGGCCCATTGCGGCGTGTCTGCCCGTGAGTCGCTGATGGTCGGCGATGCTTCGTTCGATCTGTTGATGGCGCGCAATGCCGGCATGGACAGTGTTGCCGTCAGCTACGGCGCCCAGTCCCCCGAAGCCTTGCAGGCTTACGAGCCGCGACTGACGATTGATCGGTTTTCGCAATTGCACGCCTGGCTCAACCAGGCCCATTAAGTTTTTGCTGGGGTAGATGGCATGACCGATGAGTGGAAGGCACCGACCAAGTCCGGTGCTGACAATGGCGATGATAAAAGCTGGAAGTTGTTGGAAAAGACCCTGCTGGCGGGCGTCCAGGAACAGCGCCGCGCCCGGCGCTGGGGGATCTTCTTCAAACTCCTGACCTTCACCTACCTGATTGGCATGCTGGTGTTGTTCAGTCCTTTGGTCGATATGGAAAAAAGCGCCGCCCGCAGTGGTAGCTATACCGCGTTGATCGAGGTGAGCGGGGTGATTGCCGACAAGGAGTCCGCCAGTGCCGACAATATCGTCAGCAGCTTGCGCACGGCCTTCGAGGATCCCAAGGTCAAGGGCGTGGTGTTGCGCATCAATAGCCCTGGCGGCAGTCCGGTGCAGTCGGGTTACGTCTATGACGAGATTCGCCGGCTGCGTGCCTTGCATCCAGAGACCAAGCTGTACGCGGTAATCTCTGACCTGGGCGCCTCGGGTGCCTATTACATCGCCAGCGCCGCCGACCAGATCTACGCCGACAAGGCCAGTCTGGTGGGTTCGATTGGCGTGACGGCGGCCGGCTACGGTTTTGTCGGGGCAATGGAGAAGCTGGGGGTTGAGCGTCGTACCTACACCTCCGGGGAGCACAAGTCGTTCCTTGACCCGTTCCAGCCGCAAAAGGCTGACGAAACCCAGTTCTGGCAGAGCGTGCTCGACACCACTCATCGCCAGTTCATTGCCAGCGTCAAGCAGGGGCGCGGTGAGCGGCTCAAGGATAAAGAACATCCGGAGTTGTTCTCGGGCCTGATCTGGTCGGGTGAGCAGGCATTGCCGCTGGGCTTGATTGATGGTCTGGGCAGTGCCAGTTCAGTGGCGCGGGATGTGATTGGCGAGAAGGAGTTGGTGGACTTTACCGTCCAGGAATCGCCGTTCGACCGTTTCTCCAAGAAGCTGGGGGCCAGTGTGGCGGAGAAGCTGGCGCTGTACATGGGCTTCCAGGGGCCGGCCTTGCGCTGATCTCGCGATTGGCATAGCTCAAAATGTGGGAGCGGGCTTGCCCGCGATTGCGGTGGGTCAGCCAACCAATGGGTTGCTGACAGGCCGTCATCGCGGGCAAGCCCGGCTCCCACATTGTTTTTTGTGGGGCTCTCAGGGGATTTGCACGCCTTCGGCCAGCAACATATCCACCAGGCGGATCAGCGGTAGGCCGATGAGGCTGGTGGCGTCTGGCCCTGCGGTGCTCTGAAACAGGCTCACCCCCAGTCCCTCGGCCTTGAAGCTGCCAGCGCAATCGTAGGGCTGCTCGATCCGCAGGTAGCGCTCGATCTGTGCCGGCGCCAGTTGGCGCATTGTGACGGTGAAGGGGATGCAGTCCACCTGGCAGTGCCCGGTGTCGCTATTGAGCAGGGCCAGGCCGGTCAGGAAGCTGACCTGTCTGCCACTGGCCGCCAGCAATTGCTCGCGGGCCTTTTCAAAGGTGTGGGGCTTGCCGATGATCTGGCCGTCCAGGGTCGCCACCTGGTCCGAGCCGATGATCAGCTGCCCTGGATGACTACCGGCCAGGGCGCGGGCTTTCTCTTCGGCCAGGCGCTTGACCAAGTCGATCGCGGACTCATTTATGCGATGGCTTTCGTCGATATCCGGAGAGCTGCAGATGAACGGCAGATGCAGGCGGTTCAACAGTTCCCGGCGATAAACCGAGCTGGAAGCGAGTAATAAAGGCAACATGTGGCTCTCCTCAAGGCAGTCGCGGATTCTAGCGAGCGGACAGTCTGGCGCACAGGGCTGAATTTCCTTTGACATGGGCGGGTGCATCCCTATAATGCTGCGCCTATGTTGAATGACCCGATTCCACCTCACGTTGACCCGCGCAAATTGGCTGATCGTGGCACCACCCTCCAAGGTGAAGTGTTGCTGGCCGATTTGGAGAGACTCTGCGACCCGCTTTCCGACACTGTCGGTACGGTGCAGGCTAAATTCGTTTTTGAGCGAGATGAACGTAAATCTGTGGTAATCCACAGCTTTATCGACACCGAGGTCAAAATGGTTTGCCAGCGTTGTCTTGAGCTGGTCACCCTGCCGATCCACAGCGAATGCAGTTATGCTGTGGTGAAAGAGGGTGCGAATACCCAGTCGTTGCCGAAAGGTTATGACGTGCTGGAACTGGGCGAAGATCCTTTGGATCTGCATGCACTGATCGAGGAGGAGCTTTTGCTCGCCTTGCCCATTGTGCCTGCTCATCATCCGGAAGAATGCCAGCAGCCGGCGGGGCTCGATGACGAGTCCGAACCGAGCGAGGACGAGGTAACGCGGTCCAACCCGTTCAGTGTATTGGCGCAGTTAAAGCGTGACCCAAACGTTTAGGAGTTAATCAATTATGGCTGTTCAGCAGAACAAAAAATCCCGCTCTGCCCGTGACATGCGTCGTTCGCACGATGCCCTGACGGCAAGCACTCTGTCTGTAGAAAAAACCACCGGTGAAGTTCACCTGCGTCACCACGTATCGCCAGAAGGCGTATACCGTGGCCGTAAAGTGATCGACAAGGGCGCTGACGAGTAATCACTTGTCTGCTCAAGTCATCGCGATTGACGCAATGGGCGGGGACTTCGGTCCCCGCAGCATTGTCCAGGCATGCATTGCCAGCCTGTCTGCTACGCCCTCGCTGCACCTGACCCTCGTCGGTCAACCTTCCCTTCTTGAAGAGCTGATTGCCAGTCATCCGGCTGTGGATCGCGCGCGCCTGACAATAATGCCGGCCAGCGAAACCATCGGCATGGATGAAAAGCCGGCCCAGGCCCTGCGTGGCAAACCTGATTCGTCAATGCGCGTGGCGCTTGAGTTGCTGCGCGATGGCAAGGTCCAGGCCTGTGTCAGCGCTGGCAATACCGGGGCCTTGATGGCGCTGTCGCGGCATGTGCTGAAAACCCTGCCGGGTATTGATCGGCCAGCGATGGTCGCGGCGATTCCGACGCAGGGTGGCTATTGCCAGTTGCTGGACCTGGGGGCAAATGTCGATTGCAGCGCCGAGCACCTGCTGCACTTTGCCCTGATGGGCTCGGTCGCGGCCGAGGCGCTGGGTGTGGTGCGGCCACGGGTGGCCTTGCTGAACATCGGCACCGAGGACATCAAGGGCAACCAGCAGGTCAAGTTGGCCGCTAGCCTGTTGCAGCAGGCGCGGGGCTTGAATTACATCGGGTTTGTCGAAGGCGATGGGTTGTATCGTGGCGAGGCCGATGTGGTGGTTTGTGACGGGTTTGTCGGAAATATCCTGCTTAAGTCCAGCGAAGGCCTGGCTACGATGATTGCTGCGCGGATCGAGGCGTTGTTCAAGCGCAATCTGGCTTCGCGGCTGGTGGGTGCCCTGGCGTTGCCGTTGATGCGGCGCTTGCAGGCGGACCTGGCCCCGGCGCGGCACAACGGCGCAAGCTTCCTCGGTCTGCAGGGTATTGTGGTAAAAAGCCACGGTTCTGCAGGTGTCCAGGGCTTTCAGAGTGCTATTGCGCGCGCGCTGATCGAGATCCAGGAGAACCTGCCGCAACGCTTGCATGGCCGTCTTGAGGATCTGTTGCCTTAGGCGAATCGGGCCGGGAATGCTTAAATGTGACCGGCCAGTTCAATTGACCATCCAATCTGTCAGTTTCTTGCGCTCCCAGCTGTGGGGCGTCAATTCACCGACGACCAGATCATTAGGGGCTTGTTACATGTCTACATCCCTCGCATTCGTCTTTCCAGGGCAGGGTTCGCAGTCCCTCGGCATGTTGGCCGAGCTGGGCGCGCAATACCCGCTGATCCTGGAAACATTCAAGGAAGCTTCCGCGGCCTTGGGCTACGACCTCTGGGCATTGACCCAGGACGGTCCGGAAGAACTGCTCAATCAAACCGATAAAACCCAGCCGGCCATCCTGGCGGCGTCCATCGCGCTGTGGCGCGTTTGGCTGGCCGAAGGCGGCGCACGCCCGGCTTTTGTTGCCGGTCACAGCCTGGGCGAGTACAGCGCCCTGGTTGCGGCAGGCAGCCTGACCCTCGCTGAAGCGGTCAAGCTGGTAGAGCGCCGTGGCCAACTGATGCAAGAGGCGGTTCCGGCCGGGCAGGGCGGCATGGCCGCGATCCTGGGCCTGGACGACGCGGTGGTGATCGAAGCCTGTGCCGAAGCGGCCCAGGGCGAAGTGGTCAGCGCGGTCAACTTCAACTCCCCTGGCCAGGTGGTGATCGCCGGCGCCAAGGCAGCAGTTGAGCGTGCCATCGAAGGCTGCAAGGCCCGTGGGGCCAAGCGTGCCTTGCCGCTGCCGGTCAGCGTACCGTCCCACTGCGAACTGATGCGCCCGGCGGCCGAGCGTTTTGCCGAGTCCGTCGCCGCCATCAACTGGCAGGCACCGCAGATCCCGCTGGTGCAAAACGTCAGCGCCGACGTGGCCCCGGACCTGGAAACTCTCAAGCGCGACCTGCTGGAGCAACTGTACAAGCCGGTGCGCTGGGTTGAATCCGTGCAGACCCTGGCTGCCAAGGGCGCGACCCAACTGGTTGAGTGTGGCCCGGGCAAAGTCCTGGCCGGTCTCAACAAGCGCTGCGCCGAAGGCGTGTCGACTTCCAATCTCAATACCCCGGATGGCTTCGCAGCCGCCCGCGCCGCACTGGCCTGAACTAAGGAGAAGCCTGCATGAGTCTGCAAGGTAAAGTTGCACTGGTTACCGGCGCAAGCCGTGGCATTGGCCAGGCGATTGCCCTGGAACTGGGCCGTCAGGGCGCGGTAGTGATTGGTACTGCCACCTCTGCCTCGGGCGCCGAGCGTATCGCCGCGACCCTCAAGGAAAACGGCGTGCAGGGCACCGGCCTGGAACTCAACGTGACCAGCGATGAGTCCGTGGCTGCTGTGCTTGCCGAGATCACCGCACAATTCGGTACGCCGGCTATTCTGGTGAACAACGCCGGTATCACCCGTGACAACCTGATGATGCGCATGAAAGACGACGAGTGGTACGACGTGGTCGATACCAACCTGAACAGTCTGTTTCGCCTGTCCAAGGGTGTTTTGCGCGGCATGACCAAGGCGCGTTGGGGGCGAATTATCAATATTGGCTCCGTAGTGGGTGCCATGGGCAACGCAGGCCAAGTAAACTACGCCTCTGCCAAGGCCGGCCTGGAAGGTTTCAGCCGTGCCCTGGCGCGTGAAGTCGGCTCGCGGTCGATTACGGTCAACTCGGTGGCTCCAGGGTTCATCGACACCGATATGACCCGCGAACTGCCAGAAGCGCAGCGTGAAGCGTTGCTGACGCAAATTCCGCTGGGTCGTCTGGGCCAGGCTCAAGAGATCGCCAATGTGGTCTCTTTCCTGGCATCTGACGGTGCGGCATACGTGACTGGGGCTACAATCCCGGTGAACGGCGGGATGTACATGAGTTAAATTGTGACGGATCGCTTCAAAAAAATGTCATACGAGCTGTCTAAAATCCGTTATAAAGCTGCAATCTATTTATAGACAGGTGGTCGGTAGGGTACGAGGGTGAAGCTTTCAGTTGAAAAGCTGAAAAGCCTTTCTATACACTTACCCACTGGCCAGCTGCCTGAATTTGTCCATTAGGAGTGAAAACAAGGTATGAGCACCATCGAAGAGCGCGTCAAGAAAATCGTTGCCGAGCAACTGGGCGTTAAAGAAGATGAAGTGAAAAACACTTCTTCCTTCGTTGAAGACCTGGGTGCCGACTCCCTTGACACCGTTGAGCTGGTGATGGCTCTGGAAGAGGAATTCGAGACCGAAATCCCGGACGAAGAAGCTGAAAAAATCACTACTGTTCAAGCTGCTATCGACTACGTTACTGCTCACAACGACAAGTAATTTGTAGTCGTCGCTTGCTGTTGGGAAAAACCGCACTGCTATAACGGCGTGCGGTTTTTTCTTTAGGTTTGATGCAAAGTGTCGTCATCAAGAAAAAGGAGAGTGCTGTGTCGCGTAGACGCGTCGTAGTCACCGGTATGGGTATGTTGTCGCCACTGGGCACGGATGTGCCGAGCAGTTGGCAGGGCATTCTGGCTGGCCACAGTGGTATTGGTCTGATTGAGCATACGGACCTTTCTGCCTATTCCACCCGTTTTGGCGGCTCGGTAAAGGGCTTCAATGTCGAGGAATATCTCTCGATCAAGGAATCCCGCAAACTCGACCTGTTCATTCAATACGGCCTGGCAGCCGGTTTTCAGGCAGTGCGTAATGCTGGCCTGGAAGTCACCGATGCCAACCGTGAGCGCATCGGCGTGGCCATGGGTTCGGGTATTGGCGGTTTGACCAATATCGAAGAAACCAGCCGCACGCTGCACGAATCCGGCCCTCGTCGAATTTCACCGTTCTTCGTCCCGGGCTCGATCATCAATATGATTTCCGGTTTCCTGTCCATCCATCTGGGTGCCCAGGGGCCTAACTACGCCATTTCCACGGCGTGCACCACGGGCACTCACTGCATCGGCATGGCGGCGCGCAATATCGCCTATGACGAGGCGGACGTGATGATTGCCGGTGGCGCCGAAATGGCCGCCTGTGGCCTGGGCATGGGCGGCTTCGGCGCGTCCCGTGCGCTGTCGACGCGCAATGACGAGCCAACCCGCGCCAGTCGTCCGTGGGACAAGGGCCGTGATGGCTTTGTACTGTCCGACGGTGCCGGTGCCCTGGTCCTCGAAGAGCTGGAGCATGCCAAAGCGCGCGGCGCAACGATCTATGCCGAGTTGATCGGTTTTGGCATGAGTGGCGACGCGTATCACATGACGTCGCCACCCGCCGACGGCGCAGGCGCTGCGCGCTGCATCAGCAATGCGTTGCGCGATGCGAAGATCAATGGCGATCAAGTGCAGTACATCAATGCCCACGGCACCTCGACACCCACTGGCGATCTGGCGGAAGCGCAGGCCATCAAGTCGGTGTTCGGCGAGCACGCCTACAAGCTGGCGGTCAGTTCTACCAAGTCCATGACCGGTCACCTGCTGGGTGCGGCAGGTGCGGTTGAGGCGATCTTCAGCGTGCTGGCGATCAAGGACCAGGTCGCACCGCCGACCATCAACCTGGATGAGCCGGATGAAGGCTGCGACCTGAACTTCGTACCTCACGAGGCGCAGAAAATGCCGATCGACGTGGTGCTGTCCAACTCGTTCGGCTTTGGCGGTACCAACGGTTCCCTGGTGTTCCGCCGGTTCGCCGAGTAATGCGCAGCTGGGTCGACGGTCAGCCAGCGGACGCAGTGCCGCTCAAAGATCGCGGCCTGGCCTACGGCGATGGTTTGTTTGAAACCCTCGCGGTCAAGGCCGGGCAGCCCGTGCTGCTCGACCGCCACCTGCAACGCCTCGACGAGGGTTGCAGGCGCCTGGCGCTCGTTGCTGATCAGGCACTGATCCGCGACGAGTTACTGGCCTATGCGGCGGCCCTCGGTGACGGCGTGCTCAAATTGATCCTGACCCGGGGCGATAGCCTGCGGGGGTATGGCATCAACGCAGGCGCACCCGTGCGCCGTATCCTGCAAGGCAGCCCGCCTGCTACCTATCCCCCGGCCCACGGTTCATCAGGTGTCCGCCTGTTCCCATGTGTCACGCGTTTGTCCGAGCAACCCTTGCTCGCCGGCCTCAAACACCTCAATCGCCTTGAACAGGTCCTGGCTCGCGCCGAGTGGCAGGATGCCGATCACGCGGAAGGATTGATGCTGGATATGTCCGGGCGCGTCATCGAAGGCGTGTTCAGCAACCTGTTCCTGGTGGATAACGGCCAGTTGTTGACTGCCGACCTGAGCCGCTGTGGTGTGGCTGGCGTCATGCGGGCCGAGCTGTTGGCCCGTGCCGAGGCGTTGGGGCTCGTCACGACCGTGACCGATATCAGCCTTGCGCAGCTGCAGCGGGCTGACGAAGTGTTTGTCTGCAATAGCGTATATGGCATTTGGCCGGTGCTTGGATGTGGGCCAATGAGCTGGTCGGCCGGGCCGCTCACCCGTAAACTGCAAGGCATTGTTCGCGCGCTATTGGGTGTTTGATTTGAGACGTAAAATTGTATTGCTGCTGGAGATCGGTCTGGTCCTGGCGGGTTTGCTATTGGGCTTTTCCGCCTGGAAGCTGAACTCGGCCTTGAAGCAACCGCTGAATCTGCCCCAGGAGCAATTGCTGGATGTAGCTGCTGGCGCGACCCCTACGGGCACTTTCAATCGTCTGGAAAGTGACGGTGTGCTGGAGGATGCCTTTTGGCTGCGTCTCTACTGGCGCTTTAACCTTGACGGCCAACCGCTGCACAGTGGCGAATACCGCATGACGCCAGGCCTGACGGCCCAGGGCCTGATTGGCCTGTGGCAGCGTGGCGAAGTGGTGCAGTACAGCCTGACCCTGGTGGAGGGCTGGAACTTCCGCCAGGTACGCAGTGCCTTGGCCAAGCATGAAAAGATCGAGCAGACCCTGTCGGGCTTGAGTGACACTGAGGTGATGGAAAAAATCGGCCATCCCGACGTGTTCCCCGAAGGGCGGTTCTTCCCCGATACCTACCGTTTCGTGCGCGGCATGACCGATGTCGAATTCCTGAAGAAAGCCTATAACCGCCTGGACGACGTACTGGCCCAGGAATGGCAGCGACGTGCCCCGGATGCGCCCTATACCGACCCCTACCAGGCGCTGATCATGGCGTCTCTGGTCGAGAAGGAAACCGGCGTGCCTGAAGAGCGTGGGCAGATTGCCGGGGTGTTTGTGCGGCGCCTGAAGATTGGCATGCTGCTGCAAACCGATCCCACGGTGATCTACGGCATGGGCGAGCGCTACAACGGCAAGTTGACGCGCGCGCACCTGAAAGAAGCCACACCCTATAACACCTACATGATCAGCGGCCTGCCGCCGACGCCGATTGCCATGGTTGGCCGCGAGGCGATTCATGCCGCGTTGAATCCGGTACCGGGCAGCAGCCTGTATTTCGTGGCCCGGGGCGATGGCAGCCATATTTTTTCCGATAGCCTGGACGCCCATAACGCGGCGGTGCGCGAGTACCAACTCAAGCGCCGCGCCGATTACCGCTCCAGCCCGGCACCCGCGCCGACCACCGTTGAGCCTGCCGCGCCTGACGCTGCGCCCGCGCAAAGCCCGCAATGACTCTGACTAAGGACTGCCTGTGACTGGCTTGTTTATTACCCTGGAAGGCCCGGAAGGCGCTGGCAAGAGTACCAACCGTGAATACCTGGCCGAGCGCTTGCGGGCTGAAGGTATCGAGGTGCTGCTGACCCGCGAGCCTGGCGGCACGCCCCTGGCCGAGAAGATCCGTGAGGTGTTGCTGGCCACTGGCGACGAGGTCATGCACCCGGACACCGAGCTGTTGCTGGTGTTTGCCGCCCGTGCCCAGCACTTGGCCGAAGTGATTCGCCCGGCGCTGGCCCGGGGCGCGGTGGTGATCTGCGACCGCTTCACCGATTCCACCTACGCCTATCAGGGCGCTGGCCGCGGCCTGTCCCTGGAGCGCATTGCGACCCTGGAGACCTTCGTCCAAGGCGACCTGCGCCCGCACTTGACCCTGGTCTTCGACCTGCCGGTAGACATCGGCCTGGCCCGGGCCAGCGCCCGTGGGCGCCTGGATCGTTTCGAGCTGGAAGGCCGAGCCTTTTTCGAGGCGGTGCGTGCGGCCTATCTCAAGCGTGCCGAAGCCGCGCCGTCGCGCTACTGCCTGCTGGATGCCGCTCAGCCCCTGGAACAGGTGCAGCGGGCCATCGATGAGCTGCTCCCCAAACTGTTGGAGCTGTACCGTGGCTGAAGCCTATCCGTGGCAGGACAGCCTCTGGCAGCAATTGGCCGGGCGTGCCCAGCACGCCCATGCCTATCTGCTCCATGGGCCGGTAGGCATCGGCAAGCGCGCCCTGGCCGAGCGCTTGATGGCCCGCCTGCTCTGCCAGCAGCCGGCAGGGCTGGAGGCCTGCGGGCACTGTAAGTCGTGCCTGCTGCTCAAGGCCGGCAGCCATCCGGACAACTACGTGCTGGAACCGGAGGAGGCGGACAAGGCGATCAAGGTCGACCAGGTGCGCGACCTGGTGAGCTTCGTGGTGCAGACCGCGCAGATGGGCGGGCGCAAGGTGGTATTGATCGAGCCGGTGGAGTCGATGAATATCAACGCCGCCAACGCCTTGCTCAAGAGCCTTGAGGAGCCTTCTGGTGATACGGTGTTGTTGCTGGTGAGTCACCAGTCCAGCCGTCTGCTGCCGACCATTCGCAGTCGCTGCGTGCAACAGGCCTGCCCACTGCCAAGCGAGGCCATGAGCTTGCAGTGGTTGGGCCAGGCCTTGCCCGAATGCACTGAGCAGGAGCGGGTCGAATTGCTGACCCTGGCAGCCGGCTCGCCCTTGGCAGCGGTCAGCCTGCAGGCCCAGTGCGTACGCGAGCAGCGTGCGCTGGTGGTCGACGGGGTGAAGAAGCTGCTCAAGCAGGAGCAGTCTGCCACGCAGTTGGCCGAAGGCTGGAAAGACGTGCCGCTGTTGCTGCTGTTTGACTGGTTCTGCGACTGGTCCAGCCTGATCCTGCGATACCAATTGACCCAGGACGAAAACGGCCTGGGCTTGATGGACATGCGCAAGGTGGTGCAATACCTGGCGCAGAAAAGTGCCCAGGACAAGGTATTGAACATCCAGGACTGGATCCTCGCCCAACGCCAGAAGGTGCTGGGTAAGGCCAACCTGAACCGGGTGCTGCTGCTTGAGGCCTTGCTGGTGCAGTGGGTCGGGCTGCTCGGTCGACGTTGATATTTTCGGGGCCGACGGATGTTTCGTCGGCCAGACACTTCCTGTGACGCAAGTTGTAACTTCTTATGCTCGTAGATTCCCATTGCCACCTTGATCGCCTCGACCTCGCCGCCCACAACGGCTCCCTGGACGCTGCCCTCGACGCTGCGCGTCAGCGTGGCGTCGGGCACTTCCTGTGCATTGGCGTCAGCGCCGAGAACGCCGCCGACGTCAAGGCCCTGGCCGAACGCTATGCCGATGTGGATTGCTCGGTGGGCATCCACCCCCTGGACCTCAAGCCCGGTGAAGCCCCGGCCCTTGAGTGGCTGCTGGACGAACTCAATCACCCGCGGGTGGTGGCTATTGGCGAGACCGGCCTGGACTACCACTACGAGCCGGAAGCCGCCGAGTTGCAGCAAGCCTCGTTCCGCCTGCACCTGCAAGCGGCGCAGCAGACCGGCAAGCCGGTGATCGTGCATACCCGCGGCGCCCGCGCCGACACCCTGGCCTTGCTGCGTGAAGCGGCGCTACCCCAGGCGGGTGTGTTGCACTGTTTTACCGAGGACTGGGAGATGGCCAAGGCGGCCCTCGACCTGGGGTTCTATATTTCCTTGTCGGGCATCGTCACCTTCCGCAACGCCGAGGCCCTGCGGGACGTGGCGCGCCAAGTGCCGGCCGATCGCTTGCTGGTCGAGACCGACTCACCCTACCTGGCGCCGATCCCCCATCGCGGCAAACCCAACCTGCCGGAATATGTGCGGGATGTGGCGGATTACCTGGCAATGCTGCGCGGCGAGTCGGTGGAGCGTTTTGCCGAGCAGACCACCGCCAACTTCAAGCGTCTGTTCCCGCTGGCCCACGTTCGCTGAATCCCAGGCAAAAAAAACCCGGGTTCTGGGGGGTGAATCCGGGCTAAGACCATTAGGAGTAAACAAGGATACGCGGTCCGTTGGTACCCATATCGGTGTGTCACTTGGGGGAGATGTCACACCGACAGATGAAGTATTGATCAGTATCCCGTGCAGTCCAGCCGCTTCTGGTCGTTTTTTAAACAGATTTGGAATACATCCGCTTCGCTTGAGTTCTCATGGGGCGGCAGTACATCGTGCGAATCTATGCTTTATTTCTGACCGATAGCGCCTGATTCGTTGGCGTGCTGTAAGTTTAGTGTATGGGTTGTTCATATAGACGTTGCCCAACGACCGTGCAGTCGGGATAATCCCTCGCACCGGGTAAAACGTTCCGTCATCGGCACGCTCATCCCTTCCAATACTGACCTCTGCAGACCTCTTTCTATGCACAAAGAACCCCGTAAGGTCCGTGAGTTTCGCCGCCGTGAGCAGGAAATTCTCGACACCGCGCTCAAATTGTTCCTCGAACAGGGTGAAGACAGCGTCACCGTCGAGATGATTGCGGATGCCGTGGGTATCGGCAAAGGCACGATCTATAAGCACTTCAAGTCCAAGGCCGAGATTTACTTGCGCCTGATGCTCGACTACGAGCGCGATTTGAACGAGTTGCTGCATTCGGCCGATGTCGACAAGGACAAGGAAGCCCTGTCCCGGGCGTACTTTGAGTTCCGCATGCGTGACCCGCAGCGTTACCGCCTGTTTGACCGCCTGGAAGAAAAAGTGGTCAAGGGCCACCAGGTGCCGGAAATGGTCGAGGAACTGCACAAGATCCGTGCCTCGAACTTCGAACGCCTGACCCTGCTGATCAAAGGTCGGATCAGCGAAGGCAAGCTGGAAGATGTGCCGCCTTATTTCCATTACTGCGCCGCGTGGGCGTTGGTGCATGGCGCCGTGGCGCTGTACCACTCGCCATTCTGGAGCAATGTGCTGGAAGATCAGGAAGGCTTCTTCCAATTCCTGATGGACATCGGCGTGCGCATGGGCAACAAGCGCAAGCACAGCAGCGACCAGCCTAACCCCGAGACGCCTGCCACCTAAGGCATTCATCCGGGCAATGGCCGGCTGATTTACTGCCGTATGTGATAACCCAGGAATATACTCAGGCAAGGACCTTGCTAAAATCTGATTTATGAGTCAGGTTTTAGCGCGCCCGAATTATCCTCTGCCGGAGTGATCCATGATCGTTGATCGTCAAGGCAGGCGTTTTCGCAATTTGCGGATCAGCCTGACCTCAGCCTGCAATTACGCCTGTACCTACTGCGTGCCCAACGGCAAGCGGCTGGTGGCTGCGCAGGACGAACTCTCGGCCGAGGCCATGGCGCGTGGCGTGGCCTACCTGATCGAGGCAGCGGGCATTGATCGCCTGCGGATCACCGGTGGCGAGCCACTGGTCAGCCCCAAGCTCGAAACCTTTATGCAGGCCGTCGGGCAGATGGGCTTGAGTGATATCAGCCTGACCACCAATGGCCAGTTACTGGCGCGCAAGTTGCCACTGCTGGTGGATGCCGGCATTCGTCGTATCAATGTGTCCCTTGACACCCTGGATGCCGATGCCTTTCGCGGGATTGCCCGGGGCGGCGACCTGGCCACGGTGCTCGATGGCATGGACCAGGCACGTGCGGCGGGGATCAAGATCAAGGTCAATATGGTGCCGCTGCGCGGGCAGAACCTCGACCAGGTGATGCCGCTGCTGGAATATTGCCTGGCGCGCGGTTATGAACTGCGTTTTATCGAGTTGATGCGCATGGGCCACCTGGCCAGCGACTCCAACGCCTTCCTGCAGCAATTTGTCAGCCTGCAACAACTGTTGAGCCTGATTGGCGAACATCACGAATACCTGCAGGCCGACGCCCCGGTGGATGCCACGGCCGTGCGCTATGAAATTCCCGGCCAGGGCTACTTCGGCGTGATCGCCAATGAAAGCGTGCCGTTTTGCCGAACCTGTTCACGCCTGCGTCTGTCTTCCACAGGTTGGCTGCACGGCTGTCTGTCTTCGAGCAACCGCCACTATGTCGGCGACTTGTTGGACAAGCCGCGTCATCAGGCCTTGCCGGCGTTACAGGGCTTGCTGGTCAAGGCCTTGGGCGATAAGCAGGAAGTGGCGTTTTCGGGCGGGGTGACGGTGATGAAGATCATTGGCGGCTAGCCAGGCAAGCTGGCGCAAAATCTGCATCTCGTGCCCATTCGCCGGTTTTCCGTCACCGGCCTCTGGAGGATAGGATGCGTAGTCTGGTTTTGTTGCTGGCGTCGTTTGCGCTGGGTGGCTGCATGACAGTCAGCGATATGGCCGAAGGCACTCGCTATCAGATGAGCGATGCCGGTTTGCTGGACCACAGCGACACACGTCGTTCCAACTCGGTTCGCATTCAGCCCGATTCCTTTGTGTTTATCGCCCAGGGTGCGTTCACGCCGCCGGGCAGTGCCTACCCGCGACCCAATGTGGTGGCCGAAGAAGCCTTCAACGGTTTTATCGAATACTTCCCCATGGTCCGCCGCGCCCGCGCCCCGGAAGGTTTGGAGCAGGCCATGGCCGAAGCCCGTGAAGCAGGTGCCCATTACCTGTTGTACACGCGGTTCGCCAAGGCTGATGATCGCATTGGCAATGCAGATGAATGGGCCGACCAGGAAGCCCTGGACCGGCTGGGTGTCGACAGTGGCGTGATCCAGATTATGTTGATCGAGACCAGCACCCAGTATTTGATTGATACTGCACGGATCCGCAGTCGTGGCGGTTTACTGACGTTCCACGACAATAAACCCGAAGATTTGCTTGGCCCACCGTTGCGGCAGTACGCCCGCAGCCTGCTGGGCATGAGCGACCAGTAATTCAAAGGAGAACAGCATGACGGGTTCGGCCAAGGCCAATGATTTGTTGGCACAGTTGCCCAAGGGCAAGGGACCGGCTCCGGTTCATCTGTGGAACCCGGATTTCTGTGGCGATATCGACATGCGTATCGCCCGCGACGGCACCTGGTACTACCTGGGCACCCCCATCGGGCGTAAACCGATGGTCAAGCTGTTCTCCAATATCATCCGCCGCGATGGCGATGATTACTTTTTGATCACTCCGGTGGAAAAGGTCGGGATCAAGGTAGATGACGCGCCATTTGTGGCGGTGTCGATGGAGGTCGAGGGGCAGGGCGAAAGCCAACTCCTGCGGTTTACCTCCAATGTCGAAGACGTCATCGAAGCCGGCCCCGAACACCCGTTGCGGGTGGTGATTGATCCGCAGACCCAGGAACCGTCGCCCTACGTGCGGGTGCGCAACAACCTTGAAGCACTGGTTCATCGCAACGTGTTCTACCAGATGGTGGAGCTGGCGGTGACGCGCCTGATCGACGGCGAGAGTTGGCTGGGCATCTGGAGTGGCGGGGTGTTCTTTCCGATAGGCTTGGAACCCAGGGATTGATACCGCCGTGACGCAGAATATCTACGATACCCCAGCCTTTTTCGCGGGCTACAGTCAAATGGGCCGCTCCCTGCAAGGGTTGGCAGGTGCGCCGGAATGGCCCGCGTTGCAGGCGTTGTTGCCGCTGATGCAGGGATTGAAGGTGGTGGACCTGGGCTGTGGTTATGGCTGGTTCAGCCGCTGGGCCCAGGAACAGGGCGCCGAACAGGTGCTGGGGCTGGACGTCTCGCAGAAGATGTTGGCGCGGGCGAAGGAAATGACTTCATCCTCGGCCATTACTTATAGCATTGCCGACCTCGAGCAGCTTGATCTGCCCGATGCGGCTTATGACCTGGCCTACAGCTCGCTGGCCTTTCACTACATCGCCGATCTACCCGGGCTGTTTGCCCGTATTCATAAAGCCCTGAAGCCGGGAGGACGGCTGGTTTTCTCCATCGAGCACCCGATCTTCATGGCGCCCCGGCAACCGGGCTGGCAGGTCGATGAGCAAGGGCGTAAAAGCTGGCCGCTGGACAGTTATCAACTGGAAGGGCCACGGGTCACCGACTGGCTGGCCAAGGGTGTGATCAAGCAGCACCGTACCCTGGGCACGCTGCTCAACATGTTGATCAAAGCAGGCTTGAGCCTGAGCCATATTGAAGAATGGGGCCCGAGTGCCGCGGACCTTGTGGCCCGGCCTGAGTTGGCGGAGGAGCTGGAGCGGCCGATGATGTTGCTGGTGGCTGCGCAACGCCCAACGCTGTAGGTGATGCCTGGCGAAAGGGCGAGCACTGCGCACTCAAGCGCAGCCTCGCCAGGGCTCGACAGCCGCTACGGCTGGCTTTCCAGCTTGCGGGCGGCGTCCACGCCAGAGGCCGTCAGTTTGATCGGCAGGTGCAGCGCGTGTTCGCCGGCCTCGTTGCAGGTCACGTGGCCTTCCTTGATCAGTCCACGCTCCTGAAGAGTGGCCAGGGTGCTGGCCACGATTTTTTCGCCCCGGTAGTTATCCAGCACCTCCTTACCCAAACCGTTCGGGTGCGCGTGCAGCAGGCGGGTGAGAACTTCTTTCTCCAGGTTTTTATCGACGTTCATGCATACCTCTTCAGGGTCAGTGGTGGGGTAGTGTTCGTCTGTCGGTCAAGGGGTCAAGGTTGTTTCGGTGCGCCGGGCAGGTTGTCATCGTTGCCGCTCGGGGCGGCGTTCTTGCCGGGACCGATCTTGCCGTTCTCCACATCGGTACCCAGGCCCTGGCGGTTGCCGTCATTGCCTTGGGTGCGTGGGTCGGCACCGTTCTGGATGATGGCTCCGCCATTGGTATCCAGGCCGGTGCCCATGGAGTCTTTGCTCTCTTGGGTGGCAGGGTTGGGCGGGCTGCCAATCGGGTCGGTCTTGCCGGTGGAAGGGTCGGACGCGGCGAAGCTGCCTAGAGATACCGCAGACAGCAAACCGGCGAGGGCGAGGGCAGTCACTTTGGAAGTATTCATGGTGGAGCCTCCATAGGAATAAAGTCCTTACCTTAGGTTGGTCTGCCCGCCCTTATTGTTGGTGCCTGGATCACGACGAACGGTGTCAGCTCACCTGTAAGATTTTGTGTTTGGCAACCCGGCGCCAGATCAGGCGCGCCAGCGTAATCAGCCAGTTGAGCAAGGCGATGCCCAGTACGCTCGCCAGTAGGGTCGGTACGCCTTGCTCGACGATCAGCTTGCCGGCCAGCAGCGGGAAGCCGAAGACCCCTATAAAGTACGACAGGCTGAACAGCAGCAAGGCCTGGGACGTGCTGGCGCTCGGCGCTTCATTGGCGGCCAGGCCGTTGATCACCGAATAGGTCAGGCCGTAACCGACCCCCAAGGTAACGGCCGCCAGCAAGTAGCTGAAGTTGTCATGCACGCCGAAGCTCAACAGCAGGATCGACACCACCATCAACCCAGACAACACACAGGCCGACCAGTACGCATCGCGCCTGACCAAAAAGCTGGCAATCAACAAACGACTGGTGATTGCCGCCCCCATGAAGCCCAGAAAGAACAGCGAATAATCCAGCCCATGGCTTGCCGCGTAGCTGGTCTGGAAACTCGACAGCCCGCCAAATACACAGCCGCCCAGGCCGACCATGATGATCGCGAACACCGCCTTGGACCCCAGCACACGCCGGGTGCTGGCCCAGGAGATTTTCGAGACGGCGCCGGCGCCCAGCGAGTTGGGTTGTTGCTGGAGATGGCTGCCCAGGCGCCAGAAGATCAGCACGCCCACGAGGCTTGCGAGGGCCGCGATATAAAACGCGGTTTCCAGGGGCAGGCCCAGGGCGCTGGCCGCCCGTCCCAACAAGGGGCCCGAACCGATGCCGGTCATCATGCTGCCCGACAGCCAGGCGAAATATTTGGCTCTTTGGCTGGGCTGCACCAGCATCGCCACGATGATCGGGCCCAGGGTATAGAACACGCCCCAGCCCAGCCCGAGGGCCAGGCCGAACAGCATCAGGCCCTGGCCAAAACCCGGCGTCAGGGCAAAACCCAGGCAGGCGGCCACCAGCAGGCTCCCCAGGCAGGCAATCGCGCGTGCGGCATCCAGGGCGTCGGCCAGGTGCCCGGACACAATCACCGCGATAAACGTACTGAGCATCGCCATGGAGATCACGCTGCCGGCGTCATGCTCGTTGCCGCCTCTGGAATCAATCAGCAGCGATAACAAAAACGTCGAACCGTACGACAGTGACAGCAGGTAGCTGGCAAGGCACAACAAGGCGAAGAGCTTTCCGCCAACCGGAGCAGTGGGGTGCATGGGCGAACCTGGGCGTCTGTTGGATTTATGGCGGACTTTTTACCATGCGCTACCGCCCGGTTTGTTCTGTGGTTACCGGTGCCAACATTGCTACAGGACGGAGTAATCACCTGCATAAAACCCTGCAAGCGGTCATCAAAGGGCCTTAGTATGTGTCCTTTCTTTTTTAGCCGCAGGCCTGTTCATGACCATCGAGATTCGTCCCGCCGTGCCCAGCGATGCTGCGCAGATCCTGACCTTCATCACTGAACTGGCCGAGTACGAAAAAGCCCGCCACGAAGTGATCGCCAGCGTGGTGGACATCGAGCGCAGCCTGTTCAGCGAAGGCGCTACTGCCCATGGCCTGATCTGCCTGCGTGATGGCTTGCCGATTGGTTTTGCGGTGTTTTTCTTTAGCTATTCCACCTGGCTGGGCAGCAACTGCCTGTACCTGGAAGACCTGTATATCAACCCGGAGCAGCGCGGCGGTGGGGCGGGCAAGAAGTTGCTGCGCCACCTGGCCAAGATCGCCTATGACAATGGTTGTGGGCGCTTTGAATGGAGCGTGCTGGACTGGAACGAGCCGGCCATTGCCTTCTATAAGTCCATCGGTGCCCAACCCCAGGAAGAATGGGTGCGGTACCGCATGGAAGGCGACGCATTGCGCGACTTTGCCCAGGGCTGAGATCGGCCCTGTCTTGGGGCCTGGCATTTGCCATAATGGCCGCCGCTTTCGCATTTCTAGATAGGCCCTACATGCAGGAAAACCCACCCATTCCCGCCAAAGACCCCGCGCCCACGGGCACCCAGACCCTGCTGCGCGGCCTGGGCGTGGTGCAGGCGGTGGCGGCCGGCGCGCGTGACCTCAAGGAAATCGCCCGGCGCATCGGCACCACCCGCAGCACCACCCACCGCCTGGCCAGTTGCCTGGTGGATGAGCGCTACCTGCGAGTGGTGCCGCAAGTCGGTTACCTGTTGGGGCCGAAGCTGATCGAACTGGGCTTCCAGGCGCGGGAAGAGCTGCCGCTGGTGACACTGGCGATACCCTATCTGGACGAGCTGTCGGCGCTGACCGGCGACACCATCCACCTGGCGATCCGCGAGTTCGACGATGTGCTGTACCTGCACAAGAACCCCGGGCGCAATGGTCCGGAAATGCGTTCTCGGGTCGGTCACCGCATGCCCCTGGCACGTACCGGGATCGGCAAGGCCTTGTTGCTCGATGACTCGCAAGAGGAGTGGCAGCGCCTGTATCAGGTCAGCTTGCCGGTAGGCGGGAAAAACCTGCACTGGCCGCAGCACCCGGAGCAATCCTGGGAGCAGTTTGAGCAGCGTATGCGTGAATACGTGGCGGGTGGCTATGCATTCGACCTGGAAGACAACGAGCCGTCGATCCGCTGCGTCGCCGCACCGGTGCGCGATGCCAGCCGGCGGATTGTCGCCGGCATCAGCATCGCCAGTACGGTGCCCTACATGCCGCTGGAAAAAATGGCCGAGCTGATCCCCCTGGTCAAGCAGGTCGCAGCGCGGCTGTCTGCGGAGTTGGGCGCGAAGGCCTGATCAGGCCTTCAAGGTGGCCATGTCGATCACGAAGCGGTACTTCACGTCGCCCGCAATCATGCGCGCATAGGCTTCGTTGATCTGGCGGATATCGAGCATTTCGATGTCGCAGGTAATGCCGTGCTCGGCGCAGAAATCCAGGACTTCCTGGGTTTCGGCAATGCCGCCGATCAGCGAGCCGGCCAGGACTTTACGGCCCAATACCAGCTTGGCGGCATTGACCGGCGGGTCGACCGGTTCGATCAAACCTACCAGGATATGCACGCCGTCAAAGCGCAGAACATCGAGGTAGGGGTTCAGATCGTGCTGCACCGGAATGGTGTCCAGCAGGAAGTCGAAGCTGCCGGCGGCGGCTTTCATCTGCTCGGCATCGGTGGACACGATCACATGATCGGCACCCTGGCGTCGGCCTTCTTCTGCCTTGTTCGCCGAGCGGGTGAACAGCGTCACTTCGGCGCCCATGGCCTTGGCGAACTTGATGCCCATATGGCCCAGGCCGCCCATGCCGAGAACCCCCACCTTGTCGCCGGCCTTGACCCCGTAGTGCTTGAGTGGCGAGTAAGTGGTGATGCCCGCGCAGAGGATCGGCGCGGCGCTGGCCAGGTCGAGCTTGGCCGGGATCTTCACCACGAAGTGCTCGCTGACCACGATGCTGTCGGAGTAGCCGCCCATGGTGTTGCTGCCGTCTACCCGGTCCGGGGTGGCGTAGGTCATGGTCGGGCCGTCGAGGCAGTATTGCTCCAGGTCCGATTTGCACGCTTCGCAATGGCGGCACGAATCCACCATGCAGCCCACGCCGACCAGGTCGCCAACCTTATGGGCGGTGACGCTGGCGCCGACGGCAGTGACCTTGCCGACAATCTCGTGGCCCGGCATCAATGGGTACACGGCGATGCCCCATTCGTTGCGCGCTTGGTGGATGTCGGAGTGGCAGACGCCGCAGTACAGGATTTCGATCGCCACGTCATCGGCGCGTGGGCTACGGCGCTCGAAGGACATGGGGGCGAGGGGAGTGGTGGCCGACTGGGCGGCATAACCGATGGCAGTGTACATGGTGCAAACCTCGCAAAAGCGTGGACGGGAGAGGTGGCGAATTCTGCGCGTCGACCCTGTGGGCGAACATGGCAAATGCTCCGAGTCTCATGCCTATTCGTCCGGGAGTGCCCGTGGATTGGATTCATTGGCCGCCAGACCTGCGATGATGTTCCTATCCCTTTTTCGCGAAGTTTTTTGCCATGTTGTTGACCCGCCATCTTGATGCCAACGCCACGCTGGTTTCCTTGATTGAGGGGCTTACGCCCTGCGACGGTTTCTCCCCGACCCACTTGGCGGGCGTGCAGGTGCTGCGCGCCAGTTGCGACGTGGCGCGCGGGCCGCAGATCTACGAACCGAGTCTGATGTTCGTGGCCCAGGGCAGCAAACTCGCCTACCTGGGCCCGCGCACCCTGGAATATGGCGCCGGGCATTACCTGATCCAGGCGATGCCGGTGCCGTTCGAATGCGAGACGTTTGCCATGGCCGCCGATGCCCCGCTGTATGGCGTGACCGTAGGCATTGATCGGGTGGTGCTGGGCGAATTAGTGATGGCTATGGGTATGCAGGCCGGCCCGCCGCCGGCGGCGCAGACTTTGGAGTCGATGAGCTCGGTGGTGCTCGATGACGCGATGCGCGGTTGCGTCGAGCGGCTGTTGCAGTGCCTGCACGATCCACTGGAAGCCCGGATCATGGGACCGGCGAGGGTGCGGGAATTACTGTTCACCGCCTTGCGCGGGCCACAGGCCGATGTGCTGCGGGCGCTGGTGGAACAGCAGGGGCAGTTCTCGCGGATTGCCACCTCATTGAATCACCTGCATGCCCATTACGCCGAACCGCTGAACATCGAGACCCTGGCCGGTTATGCGCATATGAGTGCGTCGACGTTTCATGAGCATTTCAAGCGCTGCACCCTGTTGTCGCCGGTGCAGTACCTCAAGCGCTTGCGCCTGCTCAAGGCCCAGCAGTTGTTACTGGCAGAAGGCATGGGTGTGGCGCAGGCGGCGCATAACGTGGGGTATCAGAGTACGTCGCAGTTCAGTCGGGAATATAAGCGCTATTTCCTGCGCAACCCGGGTGAAGAGCGAGCGGCATAGATGATCGTTCCCACGCGGAGCGGGGGAACGAGCAGGCAAGCCCACATTGACTCGAGTCGCCCATAAAAAAGGCTCCCATTTGGGAGCCTCAGTTGGCTTACATATTCGGGTAAGTCGGCCCACCCGCGCCTTCCGGCGTCACCCAGGTGATGTTCTGCGAAGGGTCCTTGATGTCACAGGTCTTGCAGTGCACACAGTTCTGGGCGTTGATCTGGAAGCGCTTCTCGCCGTCTTCCTGGGTGATCACTTCGTACACGCCAGCCGGGCAGTAGCGTTGCGCCGGTTCATCGTAGAGCGGCAGGTTGGTGCCGATCGGGATGCTCGGGTCCTTGAGTTTCAAGTGGCACGGCTGTTCTTCTTCATGGTTGGTGCTGGAGAGGAACACCGAGCTCAGCTTGTCGAAGCTCAGCTTGCCGTCGGGTTTGGGGTAGTCGATCTTCTGGCTGTCCTTGGCCAGCTTGAGGCAGGCGTAGTCCGGCTTGGTGTCATGCAGGGTGAACGGCATTTTGCCGCCGAGGATGTTCTGGTCGAACCAGTTGAAGCCGGCACCGATGATCGGGCCGAACTTGTGCATCGCCGGGCCGAAGTTACGGGTGGCGAACAGTTCCTCATAGAGCCAGCTGGCTTTGAAGCTGTCGACGTAGGCCGTCAGTTCATCACCGCCTTCGGATTCGGCGAACAGACGGTCAGCCACGGCGTCTGCGGCGAGCATGCCGGACTTCATGGCGGTGTGGCTGCCCTTGATCTTGGCCACGTTCATGGTGCCCAGGTCGCAACCGATCAGGGCGCCGCCCTTGAATACCATCTTCGGCAGCGAGTTGATGCCGCCCTTGGCCAGGGCGCGGGCGCCGTAGCTGATGCGCTTGCCGCCTTCCAGGTACTGGGCCAGCACCGGGTGATGCTTGAGGCGCTGGAACTCATCGAACGGCGACAGGAAGGTGTTGCTGTAGGACAGGTCGACGATCAGGCCTACGACCACCTGGTTGTTTTCCAGGTGATAGAGGAACGAACCACCGGTGTTCTCGTTGCGCATGATGTCCAGCGGCCAGCCGGCGGTGTGGACCACCAGGCCTGGTTGGTGCTTGGCCGGGTCGATTTCCCAGATTTCCTTGAGGCCGATGCCGTAGTGCTGTACGTCGGCATCGCTGTCCAGGTTGAAGCGCTGGATCAGTTGCTTGCCCAGGTGCCCACGGCAGCCTTCGGCGAACAGCGTGTACTTGCCGCGCAGTTCCATGCCTGGGGTGTACAGGCCTTCTTTGGGATGACCTTCACGGTCGACGCCGAGGTCGCCGGTGATGATCCCGCGCACAACGCCGTTTTCGTCGAACAGTACTTCCTGGGCCGCGAAACCTGGGTAGATTTCCACGCCCAGGTTCTCGGCCTGCTGGGCCAGCCAGCGGCACAGGTTACCCAGGGAGATGATGTAGTTGCCTTCGTTGTGCATGGTCTTGGGCACAAAGAAGTCAGGCACCTTGGTGGAGGTGTCGCTGCTGCGCAGTACATAGATGTCGTCGCGCACCACCGGGGTGTTGAGTGGAGCGCCCAGTTCTTTCCAGTCCGGGAACAACTCGTTCAGGGCGCGTGGTTCAAACACGGCGCCGGACAGGATATGTGCGCCGACTTCCGAGCCTTTTTCGACCACGCAGACGCTGATTTCCTTACCGGCTTCGGCGGCCTTCTGCTTCAGTCGGCAGGCGGCAGACAGGCCCGACGGCCCTGCGCCGACGATGACCACGTCGAATTCCATGTATTCGCGTTCCACAGGCTATCTCCTACTCAAGGCTCAACAGTTTTTTTTCTAATGGGTGGAGGTTCGGTGTTTTATCTGTCGTCTTCTGCGCCAATTTCTTACAAAAGGGCAGGGGACGACCCACCTTTCTCTCTAGGTGGCGCATTATATCTACACCACTCTCAGCGTCCAATACAAACGTTTGTTTGAATTGCCCGCGAGCTAGGTAAATCAAAGCAACGCGGCTTATATCTGACCATTTTGCTGTATTGACCGGAAAAGGTGTTCCGGTCAATATACGGTCGGTTTTGCGCTTCTCGTAGGCGGACTGCCGGTTTCAAGGCCACGTCCAAAGACTAGGCACTGCTCATGCAGGTTGACGCGCACGTAATGCTGGCGCGCAGTTTACACGTTGCAACGATGAATGACTTGTCAGTCACCCCTGACGAACGGTCTTTATTATTGAGTACGTGTAACGTTACCTGTCATGAAGGCCTGCGTTTTTAGAGGTGCCCTTGTGCGCCGTTGAGCATCTACCGCCAGGTTTATCCGGGCGGCTTCCTTTTCACCGGAGAGTAACGAGGAATCCATGAAGGTTCTTGTAGCTGTCAAACGCGTTGTCGATTACAACGTGAAAGTTCGCGTCAAGGCGGACAATTCCGGCGTC
The DNA here is from genome assembly GCF_016405645.1 of Pseudomonas sp. MF5691. NCBI lineage: Bacteria > Pseudomonadati > Pseudomonadota > Gammaproteobacteria > Pseudomonadales > Pseudomonadaceae > Pseudomonas > Pseudomonas sp. MF5691. Next base: position 171,823 of record NZ_JAEKDC010000010.1, on the reverse strand, counting down.
GATCTGGCTAACGTCAAAATGTCGATGAACCCCTTCTGCGAAATCGCCGTGGAAGAAGCCGTACGCCTGAAAGAAAAAGGTGTCGTGACTGAAATCGTCGTCGTTTCCATCGGTCCGACCACTGCTCAAGAGCAGCTGCGTACCGCCCTGGCCCTGGGTGCCGATCGCGCGGTTCTCGTCGAATCCGCTGAAGAGCTGACCTCGCTGGCCGTGGCCAAGCTGTTGAAAGCCGTTGTCGACAAGGAACAGCCGCAACTGGTGATCCTCGGCAAACAGGCCATCGACAGCGACAACAACCAGACTGGCCAGATGCTGGCTGCACTGACCGGTTACGGCCAGGGTACCTTTGCCTCGAAAGTCGAAGTCAGTGGCGACAGCGTTGCCGTGACCCGCGAAATCGACGGCGGCGCGCAGACCGTTTCCCTGAAACTGCCGGCCATCGTCACCACCGACCTGCGTTTGAACGAGCCGCGTTATGCGTCCCTGCCAAACATCATGAAAGCCAAGAAGAAGCCGCTTGAAGTGCTGACTCCGGATGCTTTGGGCGTTTCCACCGCCTCCACCAACAAGACCGTCAAAGTCGAAGCGCCAGCTGCACGCAGCGCGGGTATCAAGGTCAAGTCGGTGGCTGAACTGGTCGAGAAACTGAAAAACGAAGCGAAGGTGATCTGATCATGACTATCCTCGTAATCGCCGAACACGATAACAAGGTGCTGGCCCCGGCCACCCTGAACACCGTGGCTGCCGCTGCGAAAATCGGTGGTGATATCCACGTGCTGGTCGCTGGCCAGAATGTGGGTGCCGTGGCTGAAGCCGCCGCGAAAATCGCGGGTGTGAGCAAAGTACTGGCCGCCGACAACGCTGCCTACGCTCACCAGTTGCCGGAAAACGTTGCCCCTCTGGTTGCAGAGCTGGGCGCTGGCTACAGCCACATCCTGGCTGCCGCCACTTCCAACGGCAAAAACATCCTGCCGCGCGTTGCTGCGCAACTGGACGTTGACCAGATCTCCGAGATCGTTTCGGTCGAAAGCGCCGACACCTTCAAGCGCCCGATCTACGCCGGTAACGCCATTGCCACCGTACAGTCCACTGCTGCGGTCAAAGTGATCACCGTCCGTGCCACCGGTTTCGACCCGGTTGCCGCTGAAGGTGGTTCGGCTGCCGTTGAAGCGGTGGCTGCCGCGCACGACGCTGGTACTTCCAGCTTTGTTGGCGAAGAGCTGGCCAAGTCCGATCGTCCTGAGCTGACCGCTGCCAAGATCGTCGTTTCCGGCGGGCGTGGCATGCAGAACGGTGACAACTTCAAACACCTGTACGCCCTGGCCGACAAGCTGGGCGCTGCGGTCGGCGCTTCCCGCGCGGCTGTTGACGCAGGTTTCGTACCCAACGACATGCAGGTCGGCCAGACCGGCAAGATCGTTGCGCCACAGCTGTACATCGCGGTCGGTATCTCCGGCGCGATCCAGCACTTGGCCGGTATGAAAGACTCCAAGGTGATCGTTGCGATCAACAAGGACGAAGAAGCACCGATCTTCCAGGTGGCGGATTACGGCCTGGTTGCGGACTTGTTCGAAGCCGTACCTGAGTTGGAGAAGCTGGTCTAAACCAGCCGCTTCACTTATAAAGAGCCCGGTCTTATGACCGGGTTTTTTTTTGCACGCCACTCTTGATCGGGAAACACGCCATGGAACTGCGTCGCTGGACTGTACTGCTGGGCCTGTCACTGCTGCCGACCGTGTCTATCGCGGCTGGCAAATGCGAGCGCCTAGTGGTGACCGGCAGCCCGGATGCGCCGCCCTACCTGTGGCGTGACCCCCAAGCCCCCACCCACCTGATCGGCGCGAATGCCGATGTGTTGCAACAAGTGGCCAAGGAACTGGGGCTGAAAATCGACCTGCTGTACGGCGGCAAGCGTTCCCTGGCCCTTGAAGAAGTGCGCAGCGGGCGCATGGACATGCTGCTCGACGCGCCGCTGAACGTCAGCGAACTGGAGACCCTGGACTACATCCACCCGGCGCTGATGCAGGCCGATTACCGGGTGTGGACCCGCGTCGACTCGCCCCTGGTCTACGCCAGCGCGGCCGATTTGCATGGCCACAAAGGTGCGGTCTCGGAGCGGGCGCGCCTGTCCCCTGAGTTTGAAACCTTTGCCAGCGAGCACCTGACCCTGGAACGCGTGCCAACCCTGACCCCGGCCTTGCAGAAACTGTTGCTGGGTGAAGTGGACTACGTGCTGGCGGGACGTTACTCCGGCATGGCCATGGCCCAGACCCTGGGGATGAGCAAAGACTTGCTGGCCCGTGAGCTGCCGATTGATCAGCCGGGGCTGTTCCTGGCGATTTCCCACAACTCTGCCTGCAATGATCCGTGGTTGCGCGGACAGCTCGCGAAAAAGATGACAGAATTGGCCGCGTCCGGTCTGACGGAAGCCGCGTTGCAGCGCAATATCGAACGCTGGAAGACGCAGTTGCAACAACCCGTCGGTACCTCAACAAAGTAGGGATTTTTAGTGACTATTCGACCTCTTTTCGCCGCCCTCGCCGTAGTAACGCTGGCGGGCTGTGCCGCAGATCCTGCGCCGAATGAGCAAATGCGCCTGACCCAGCAAGCCCTGGAGCAAGCCGCCGCCGTGGGGGCCGTTGCTGACGACGTGCCCGAGTTGAAACTCGCCGAAACGAAGCTGGCCCAGGCCAAGGCCGATATGGCGGATGAATCCTACAAGGATGCCCGCATGCTGGCTGAACAGGCCGAACTGGATGCCCGCCTGGCAGAGGCACGGGTGCTGACGCAAAAAAGCCAGGAACAGTTGAATGTCCTCGACACCCGTATCACCCGCCTGCGCAAACAGCTGGGAGATGCTCAATGAACCGTCTGACCTGTGGGCTGCTATTGAGCAGCTTGGTGCTCGGCGGCTGTGCCAGCCACCCCAATAGCGACACTGCGTTGCAACAGGCCGGCAGCGACTTCCAGAAGGTCAAGGAAGACTCCAATGTATTGCGTATCGCGCCCAAGGACGTGATCCGCGCCGGTGAGTCCCTGGCCCGCGCCGACCGTCTGTCCAGCTACTGGGGCAGTGGTGGCGACGTGGTGCATTACGCCTACCTGAGCCAGCGCTACAGCGCGATTGCCCGGGAACATACGCAACTGGTGCTCAACGAAGAACGTGCCGCCAAACGCGAACTGGAGCGCCAACGCCTGCAACTGGCGCTGCGCGAGGCCAAATTGTTGAGCGTGCAACAACAGGGCAAGTGGCTCGAAGAGCAGATCGCCAGCCTGACCACCACCCAGACCGATCGTGGCCTGGTGATGACCCTGGGCGATGTGCTGTTCGACACCGGCCAGGCCGAACTGAAAAACTCCGCCAACCGTACAGTGCTGAAGATCGTGCAATTCCTGCAACTGAACCCCAAGCGCGTAGTGCGGATCGAGGGCTATACCGACAGTACCGGCGGCGAGCAGGAAAACCTCAAACTGTCCCGTGACCGGGCACAGGCCGTGGCGGACGTACTGGTTGACCTGGGCATTGATGACAAACGCATCCAGGTGGAAGGTTATGGCGATCAGTACCCGGTGGAAGTGAATGCTTCCGAACGGGGGCGGGCGCAGAACCGGCGTGTGGAGATTGTCTTCTCCGATGACAAGGGCCAGCTCGGCGCCGCGCGCTGAACCTCAGTTCTTGTGGGTGCCGGCTTGCCTGCGATACAGGCGACGCGGACTTTCAACTGAACCGCAGCGATGCCATCTCAGGCAAGCCAGCTCCCACAGGGAATAGGCTGTGTGTCTCGCCCCGTAACCCGATCCTCGATCGGGTTTTTCATGCCCGCCATTGCGTGCTCAACCCCTACAGTTTTTTCTATCACTGCCGCCCGTCCTCGACTATTGTGGCAACTGTCCCCGTACACTTCTAAACTGTGCCGGTATGTTTCACACAAAAATAAAATACCCGTGAAATCGAGTGCTGCGTCATGACCAATCTCTTGCTTTACCAACGTATCGCCCAGCAATTGGCTGAGGATATCCGGCGCGGTGTCTATCAACCGGGTGAGCGCGTGCCTTCGGTGCGCAAGATGAGCTCCCAGCTCAATGTCAGTCATGCCACGGTGTTGCAGGCCTACGCCAATCTCGAGGATCAGGGGTTGATCCGCGCGCGGCCGCAGTCCGGGTATTACGTGCACCAGACCCCGGCCCTGACCGCACCGACGCCGGATATCGCGCGGGTCGAGCGCCCGGGCCTGGTCACTCGCAGCAGCATCATTCAACAGGTCTTGGTCGAGTCCCGTCGTGAAGGGGTGTTCCCGCTGGGGGCCGCCGTGCCCAGTGTCGATTACCTGCCGGTACGCGCGCTGCACCAGCAACTGGCCAAGGTCACGCGCTTTCAGAGTCCACGGGCGTTCAGCTATATGTTCAGCCCGGGCTTTGAGCCGTTGCGGCGCCAGGTCGCGATTCGCATGCGCGATGCCGGCGTGGTGGTCGACCCGTCCGAAGTGGTGATCACCCACGGGTGTGTCGATGCGTTGCAGATGTCTTTGCGCGTGCTGACCCGTCCCGGCGACCTGATCGCCGCCGAGTCCCCCACCTATTACGGCCTGTTGCAACTGGCGGACTTGCTCGGCCTCAAGGTCATCGAGATCCCCAGCGACCCGGCCACCGGCATGAGCCTGGAGGCTCTGCAACTGGCGGCCAACCAATGGTCGATCAAGGCCCTGGTGCTGACCACGCGCCTGAGCAATCCCCTGGGCGGCACCATGCCCGAAGAGCGGCAGAAACAGTTGCTGCGCCTGGCCTCGGATTTCGATATCCAGATTGTTGAAGATGATATCTACGGCGAATTGATGTTCGAATTGGGCCGCACCAAGGCCCTCAAGGCGTATGACCGCCTGGACCGGGTGATCTACTGCTCGAGTTTTTCCAAGACCCTGTCCCCCGGCGTGCGCATCGGCTGGATGATTGCCGGCAAATACCAGCAGGAGATCCAGCGCCTGCAGATGTTCAGCACCCACTCGGCGTGCAGCGTCACGCAGATGGGGGTGGCGGCGTACCTGGAGAACGGCGGTTACGACCGGCACTTGCGCTACATTCGCCAGGAATACCGCAAGAACCTCAGCGCCTTCCAGTTGGCGGTGCAGCAGTATTTCCCCGAAGGCACGCAGATGAGCCGACCGACCGGCGGTTTTATCCTGTGGGTCAGCCTGCCGGGCAGGGTCAACACCCAGGAACTGCACGTGCGCGCCCTGCAGCAGGGCATCAGCATTGCGCCGGGGCTGATCTTCAGTAATACAGAACAGTTCAACCACTGTATCCGGCTTAATTGCGGTACCCCGTGGAACCGTGAAGCCGAGCGCGCCTTGATGACCCTGGGCATGCTGGCCAACCAGTTGTGCCAGGAGGCGGCGAGCGGGTTTTGAAGCGCCAAAGACGGGCAGGAACGGTAGGTGGCTAATCACCGCGCTTGTCATGCCGCGCTCAACAAGCGAGCATATGGCCTTCTGCCGTTAATGCTGTAGGCGATATGACTTATATTTTTCCTGCCGCGCTGTTGATCTGTCTGGCGGGCCTGTGCAACGCCACGCCCGTACTGGCAGCACCTGCCAGCGCGCCGATCGTGCTGGCAGCCGCTGAACAAAAGCCGGCGCCGGCTAAAAAAACGGTCCAGGCGAAAAAGCCCGCCCCGGTTAAAAAAGCCGCCAAGGTGAAAAAGCGCGCACCTACCGCCAGCAAATCCAAGTCGGCCCGTGAAGTGGCCCAGACCAAGCTGGCGCCTGCACAACTGGACCTCAGTCTGCCCCAGGAAATGGTCCGCCATCTGCAGCCCCTTGGCACCATGCCGCAACCTAGAAACGTACCGTTGTTGCCGCCGATGTTTGATGAGAAGCCGGTCGATAACAGTGCATTTCAGATCAACGGGCGCTTGCTCAGCAATGAAATGCAGTTGCAAATGCGCAATGAAGAGCGGCGCGACGTTGAAGGCGCGGCTCTGGATTTTGAATTCAAGAATTAATCTTCCCCGCAAAGTGACCTGATCCACTGACCTTCTGTCGCAGACTGGTCGGTCACTTTTGTTTTCTGCGAAAAACCCCTGTTAGACCATTTTAAAACGGATGTTTTAGGGCGTACTCTAGCCCGGCCATCAACACTATGTCGTCGAGGACCTGTTGGTCATGAAATGCCGTGAAGGCTGTGGCGCCTGCTGTATAGCCCCCTCCATCAGTTCGCCGTTGCCCGGTATGCCTAATGGCAAACCCGCAGGCGAACGCTGCCTGCATCTGTCGGTCGAACAGCTGTGCCAATTGTTTGGCCAGCCGGAGCGGCCTGCGGTGTGCGGTGCCTTTGCGGCAGATCTTGAGGTCTGTGGTAGTAGCCAGGAAGAAGCGATCAGGTTGATCGGCTGGTGGGAGCAGATGACGGCGGCTTAGTGGGCTTTAATGTCAGAACTTCAACAATAAGGAATACAACAATGGGTTCGCTGAAACGAATGGCTGTGTTGTGCGGTTTTACGGTGTTGTTTGCGGCTGCTGCACAGGCAGAAGAGTGGCAGGTTGCCAAGGATGAAGAAGGCATCAAAGTTGCCTTGAGTGAAGTGGCTGGCTCCAAGTACAAGGCTTATCGCGGCGTTACTGTGATCAAGGCGCCATTGGCCAAGGTCCAGGCCCTGCAGGACGATGTCGTCGGTGCCTGTAAGTGGATTCACGAATGCAAGTCGCAGAAGTTGCTCAAGAAGGAAGGCGACAAGAGCTGGACCTACACCCAGTTCAAGGCGCCGTTCCCGGTGACCGATCGTGACTCGATCCTGGAAATCACCACCACCCAGGCTGCCGATGGCAGCGTGACCCGCAAGCTGCTGGAAGTACCCACCTATCTGCCGGAAGAGAAGGGTTATGTGCGTGTGGCCCAGGTAGAAGGCTTCTGGAAACTGGTGCCCAAAGGTGCCGACCAGACCGAAGTGACCTACCAGGTCCACACCGAGCCAGGCGGCAGCGTGCCTTCCTGGTTGGCCAACAAGTTTGTGGTTGAAGCCCCCTTCAACACCTTGAAAGCCCTCAAGGCAGCGGCCGAGAAGCCGTAAGCCCGACCGATCAGGTGCCTCCTGCCTTGAGTGGAACGATCGCCGCGCCCTCAAGGTCCAGATAGGTATAAGCCCATCCATGGGCTTTATCGAGGAGGCACTGATGCAAAACTGGCAAGTTACCTTCGTTGATGATCACGGCGTGCAGTCCGTGGAGCAGTTCAGCTGCGCGCAAAAGCCCAGCCTCGAAGTCGCCGCACAGATGATTCGCACCAAATTACTGCCCATCCCCGCCAAACTGGACCTCAATGACCTGGACGGCCGCATCGCCGAACCGACGGTGAAAAGCCTGAAGGATCAGAACAGTATCCAGATCCTCGACATCTCTCCCGCCCCCTGAATATTCCCTGTACGTTGTTAAAGCGCTGCTGGTGGAGCTGATAGCTTCGCGCTACTCTGCAAGGGAGATCAGCGAATGAATCGCTAAGGTCTGGTCTTGTCAGCTACATGCTTGTTTTCCTGCGGCGATGTCATTGCCGTCTACCTGCGCTGTTCACGCGCAGGCCCTGGGAAGCACGGAAAGTCTATCCATCGGTTCAGGAGGACGTTTCATGAGCACAGCCTATCAAGAAGACATCAGCACCCACGTGTTACGCCGCATGAAAGAGGGCGGCTTTGACTTTTCACGTTTCCACCCCATCGAGTTCTACGCCATTTTCCCGGACGAGGAACGTGCGCGTCGGGCTGCGGGTCGGTTTCGTGGCGAGTCGATCAATGCCCAGGTCAGTGCGCGGGATGATGGCGCCTGGTTCCTGGAATTAAGCAAAGTCATGTTCGCCACCTATGACGGTATAGGTGATTTCGAGCAGGACTTTGAGGCGGTAGTCGAGCCCTTGGGCGGGATTATCGAAGGATGGGGTGTGAAGCACGAGGTTCGTGGGTTACCCATGTAGTCGCATGATCAATAAAGCAGCGTATCGGCTGACCCTTGGGTCGGCCGATTTTGTTTGTGGCGCGGCAAAGTACTGGGAACTTATTGCGAAAAATCCTTCACAAAAAAAAGGCCACCCGAGCAGGGTGGCCAAAAGGGAAGACCGGAAAGAAGGGGAACCGGTCGGTACTTGCACGAGCAAATTACCGGCGGTGCTGTGGGGATGCTGTAGGACGAATCCTGTTCAGCGAATGTGGGTGATTATCCGCAGGCTTTCCCGGGCAGTGAAATCAACTCTGACTATGCTGGTGATAGGCAATGCCTGCGTCGCTTTGAAGCGCGCGTGGCAACGCGCGGGCGTTAACTGCACCAGGACGGTGCGTAGCAGCCTTTTACTGTATCCAACTGATTGATACTTAAGTGTTTATGCCGCTGGCACGGGCCTTGCGACAGTCCGTTGCGTCCGGGTGACAAGGAGTTCGGCATGATCCGCACTTATTACGATGAAATGTACGATGAGGTCGGCCAGGTCCGGCCTCACTATCGCGAGTTTGCCCGTTGGCTGGCTGAAACCCCGACCGAACTGCTGGCCCAGCGCCGCCGTGAAGCCGATCTGCTGTTTCACCGCGCCGGTATCACCTTCACCCTGTACGGCGACGAACAGGGCACCGAGCGCCTGATTCCCTTCGATACCATCCCGCGCAGCATTCCCGCCAGTGAGTGGCGGGTGGTCGAACGTGGCTGTATTCAGCGGGTCAAGGCATTGAACCTGTTCCTCGCCGACCTGTATCACGACCAACGCATTATCAAGGCCGGGATTATTCCTGCCGAGCAAGTGTTGGCCAATGAGCAATACCAACTGGCGATGCAGGGCCTGGACCTGCACCGTGGTCTCTATTCCCACGTCTCTGGGGTCGATCTGGTACGGGATGGCGACGGCACGTACTACGTGCTGGAAGACAACCTGCGCACCCCCAGCGGTGTGAGCTATATGCTCGAAGACCGTAAGATGATGATGCGCCTGTTCCCTGAACTGTTCGCCGCCCAACGCATCGCGCCGATCGACCATTACCCCAACCTGCTGCTCGACACCCTGAAAAGTTCCAGCCCGCTGGACAACCCCAGTGTGGTGGTACTGACGCCAGGGCGGTTCAACAGTGCGTTTTTCGAACATGCGTTTCTCGCCCGGGAAATGGGCGTGGAACTGGTGGAGGGCGCCGACCTGTTCGTGCGTGACGACCGGGTATTCATGCGCACCACCGACGGGCCCAAGGCGGTGGACGTGATCTACCGGCGTCTCGACGATGCCTACCTCGACCCGTTGGCCTTCAACCCGGAGTCGATGCTCGGCGTGCCGGGCCTGCTGGCCGCCTATCGCTCGGGTAATGTGGTGCTGGCCAATGCCATTGGCACCGGGGTGGCGGATGACAAATCGGTGTATCCCTTCGTCACCGACATGATCCGCTTTTACCTGGATGAAGAACCCATTCTGAAGAACGTTCCGACGTTCCAGTGCCGCAAGCCTGACGAGCTGTCCCATGTACTGGCCAATTTGCCAGAGCTGGTGGTCAAGGAAACCCAGGGCTCCGGTGGCTACGGCATGCTGGTCGGGCCAGCCGCCACGGCCGCCGAGATCGAAGCCTTTCGCGCACGGATCAAGGCCAAGCCCCATGCCTACATTGCCCAGCCGACCCTGTGCCTGTCGACGTGCCCGACCTTTGTCGAAAACGGCATCGCACCGCGGCATATCGACCTGCGGCCGTTCGTCCTGTCGGGCAAGGAAACCCGCGTGGTGCCGGGCGGGCTGACCCGTGTCGCGCTGCGTGAAGGCTCGCTGGTGGTCAACTCGTCCCAGGGCGGCGGTACCAAAGACACCTGGGTGGTGGAGGATTGAAGCCATGTTGAGCAGAACTGCCTCGGATTTATATTGGATGTCGCGCTATCTGGAGCGCGCGGAAAACCTCGCGCGCATGCTGGATGTCAGCTATTCGCTGTCGCTGATGCCCCAGGATGGACGCGGCGATGGCCTGCACGAACTGGCCATGCCCCTGCTGATCACCGGCACCCTGGACGACTATCGCGCGCGTCACGGCGAGTTGCATGCCGAGCGTTTGTTGCACTTCTTTGCCTTGGACGCCGCCAATCCGGCGAGCATCTACAGTTGCCTGGGTGCCGCCCGCGCCAGTGCCCATGCCGTGCGTGGGCGAATCACCGCCGACATGTGGGAAAACATCAACGCCACCTGGCTGGATATTCGCGTCATCGCCCAGGAAGGCCTGAGCCGCTATGGCATGAGCCGTTTCTGCGAATGGGTCAAGGAACGCTCCCACCTGTTTCGCGGCGCCACCTACGGCACCATCATGCGCAACGACGCTTTTCGCTTTATTCGCCTGGGCACCTTTATCGAACGGGCGGACAACACTTTGCGCCTGTTGGATGCCCGCTACGAGATGGCCGGTGACCAGGCCGAAGTGGTGATTGATGGCACCGCCCACGCCTACTACCAATGGAGTGCGCTATTGCGGGCCTTGTCGTCGTTCGAGGCCTACACCGAAATCTACCGTGATGCCCCCGGCGCTCGTCAGGTGGCCGAACTGTTGCTGCTGCGTGCCGATGTGCCGCGCTCTTTGCGCGCGTGCAGCGAAGAAATCGACCAGATCCTCGCCAGCCTGCCCGGCCTCAACGGCCGCCCGGCGCAGCGCCTGGCCGCCGAGATGGACGCGCGCCTGCGCTTTACCGCGATTGACGAAATCCTCGAGGAAGGCCTGCACGCCTGGCTGACCGACTTCATCCCCCTGGTGCGCCAGTTGGGTAACGCCATTCACCATTCCTACCTGGAGGCGGCATGAGACTTTCTATCAGCCACGAAACCACCTACCGCTATGAAGACCAGGTGCGCGCAAGCATCCAGTACCTGCGCCTGACCCCTCACGACAGCGAGCGCCAGCATGTGCTCAGTTGGCAGCTGGATCTGCCGCGTCCGGTACGGGCCCAGTTGGACCCGTTCGGCAATATCCTGCATGTGCTGACCCTGGATGAGCCCCATGAATCAATCATCATCGGCGCCAGGGGCCAGGTGGATATCGACGAGTGGCGCGAGGCCGAGCATGATAGCCAGTCGCCATTTCCTTTCCAGCGTTGCACGCGCCTGACCGAACCGGACGAGGCCCTGCGTGCCTTTGCCGAGCAGCACTGTGGCAAGCGCCGGGATCGCACTGCCCTGATTGACCTGATGCACGCCCTCAACCAGCACATCGCCTATGTGCCGGGCGCCACCCAAGTGGAGACCAGCGCGGCCGAGGCGTTCGCCGGGCGGGCCGGGGTTTGTCAGGATCATGCCCACGCCTTCCTGGCCTGCGCGCGCAGCCTGGGGATCGCCACGCGCTATGTGTCGGGGTATTTGTACAGCGAGGACAGTGAACACCTGGCCAGCCACGCCTGGGCCGAAGCCTGGCTGGATGACGCCTGGTACAGCTTCGATGTGACCAACCAGTTGGCGCGCCCGGAGCGGCATTTGAAACTGGCAGTGGGCCTGGATTACCTCGATGCATGCCCGGTGCGCGGCATGCGCCGTGGCGGCGGGCACGAGCAGATGCATGCCAGGGTATTTGTGGCACCGAGCCCGGTGATTCTGGTGCAGCAGCAATAATCCCCGCCGCATCCTGCTGAAGCCGGCTAGCCGGCTCTATCAGTGCGCGTCGGTTTTGCGCGTGGCCATATGCTTCAAATACCCTACCAGCAACTCCAGGTCGGCATCCGGCAACACGCTGGCGGCAAACGCTGGCATTTTGGCTTGCGGCCAATGCCTCAGGCCCTGGGGATCACGGATATAACGCTTGAGGAAGTCGCCGCCGAAATACTCGGTCGGGCTGTAGGGCAGATTCAGATCCGGCCCTACCTGCGCGTCACCCGCGCCGTTTAGACGATGACAGGCCAGGCAGTTTTTCTGAAACAGGGCAAACCCCTGGTTGATCGGGTCATTCACCGCCAGCGCCGGGTCCGGCAGCAGCGCCGGGAAGCGTTCGGCAACGGTTCTCAGCTGTTTGATCGTCGAGATCTGAAATGGCCATTGTTCCGGGCTGATCCCGCTCGCCTGGGGCCGGGTCCATACCAGATAGAACGGCCCAGCACTGGGTTTGCCAGTGGCCAGTGGCGGCCAAGGATGAACCGGATCTTCCACCGCCAGCCACGCCTGGGCGCCGCTTTGCTGAAGCAGCGGTGCGGCGGCCAGTTCGGCGGCAAAACCATCCAGCGCCACCGCCTGCACATGGTTATGCGCCAGCAGGCCCGGTAAGAGTGCGGCCAGCGGCACCGCGCGATAGGTCATAGTGCGCTTGTAGGAAACGTCATCGACGATCTGCACGGTCTGCGCAGCCGGGTGCTTGAGCAGGTCTGCGGTTTGCCACGTGGTGCGGCTGTGATCCAGCTCGATGGTCAACGAGGCGGCGTTGGCGGGGTAGGCCAGGATCAGCAGCAACAGAACGATAAGGTGTTTCAAGGCAGGGCCCATCCGGCAATGGCGATAGGGTCTCAGGATACCGGACAACCACCACCAAACCGCAGGCAAAAAAGGCAGCCCCGGTTACGGGAACGCTCTAGGCGGTTTCCCGGACGGTGCTGCCAAAAGCTTGAGTATTCAGGTGTGATCGGCCCGCTCAACCAATGATCTTGGTCAGGTTGGGCAAAATCAGAATCAGTGTGGTGGCGAAGAGAATAAGCCCCGCCTGGCGAACTTTCGATTGTTTGAACATGGCTGACTGCCTTTTGTTGTTATTCCTGAGCCAAGCACCATCATTGGCTACATTAAGCCGGCTAGATGGCATTTTTCTTACAGCTGCTCCAGCAAGACCCGGCAGCAGCGTCATACACTTCTTACTGATTCAACCTTAGAGCCCTTGTCGGGCTTGACTTAGAACGCTTTCGTATCAAGTTATATTGAAAGCCGTTTAAAAAAGCATGAGGCATATAGCCATCTGCGCCCCAGCCCCTTGGCTAGACAGCTAAAACGATTAACCCGGTGTTTCCGATAGTCTCCTACCGTTCGTCTGAGCGTGGTCGTCAAGGTCAATGAGCGCATCGGTCATTGAATCTGCCCTCGCGGCGCTTAAGGTAAGGGCACGGTCGGCTCTCCCCTTGAGAGCTCCATTGCACAGTGGTTCGAGGACGTCATGACCCAAGCTTTGATCTTTGATGCGATACGTACGCCCCGGGGCAAAGGCAAGGCCGATGGCGCCTTGCACAGCGTCAAGCCGGTGAACCTGCTGGCCGGCTTGCTCACCGCCCTGCAACAGCGCAGCGACCTGGACACGCGCCAGGTGGATGACATCGTGCTCGGTTGCGTCACGCCGGTCGGGGATCAGGGCGCGGACATCGCCAAGACCGCCGCGCTGGTGGCCGACTGGGACGTCAGCGTCGCCGGTGTGCAGGTCAACCGCTTCTGCGCGTCGGGCCTGGAGGCGGTCAACCTCGGTGCGATGAAAGTGCGGTCCGGCTTCGAGGACCTGGTGGTGGTGGGCGGTGTCGAGTCCATGTCCCGCGTGCCCATGGGCAGTGACGGCGGTGCCTGGGTGCTGGACCCGCAGACCAATATGCACAGCCACTTCACGCCCCAGGGGATTGGTGCCGACCTGATTGCCACCCTGGAAGGCTTCTCCCGCGAAGATGTCGATGCCTTCGCCTTACACTCTCAGCAGAAAGCGGCGCGGGCCAGGTCAGAGGGTTCCTTCAAGAAATCCCTGATCCCGGTGCAGGACCAGAACGGGATCGTGTTGCTCGATCACGACGAATTTATCCGTGGCGACTCAACGCTCGAGGGCCTGGGCAAGCTCAAGCCGAGCTTCGAAATGATGGGGCAGATGGGCTTTGATGCCACGGCGTTGCGGGTCTACAGCCATGTCGAGCGCATCCAGCATGTGCATACACCGGGTAACAGCTCCGGGATTGTCGATGGCGCGGCCTTGATGCTGATCGGCTCCGAGGCCCGTGGCCGTGAACTGGGGCTGCATGCGCGTGCGCGCATCGTTGCCACGGCGGTGACCAGCACCGACCCGACCATCATGCTTACCGGCCCCGCGCCCGCCACTCGCAAGGCCCTGGCCAAGGCCGGCCTGCGGGTCGAGGACATCGACCTGTTCGAGGTCAACGAAGCCTTTGCCTCGGTGGTGCTCAAGTTCATCAAGGACATGGGCATCGACGCTGCCCGGGTCAACGTCAATGGCGGCTCGATTGCCATGGGCCACCCGCTGGGGGCCACGGGGTGCGCGATCCTCGGCACCTTGCTCGACGAACTGGAGGCGCGCCAGCAGCGCTACGGCCTGGCCACGCTCTGTGTGGGCGGCGGCATGGGTATCGCCACCATTATCGAACGCCTCTGAGCCTAAGGAATTTGTCATGACCGACGCCATTCGTTACGAAAAAGGCCAGGACCAGATCGTGGTGCTGACCCTCGACATGCCCGGCCAGAGTGCCAACACCATGAACGCGGCCTACCGCGAGGCCATGGCCGCCACCGTCGCGCGCCTGGACGCGGACAAGGACGCGATTGCCGGGGTCATTATTACCTCGGCGAAAAAAACCTTCTTTGCCGGCGGCGACCTCAATGAACTGATCAAAGTCGACAAGCCCCACGCCAAGGCGTTCTACGACATGGTCCTGGGTCTGAAGGCGCAACTGCGCAGCCTGGAAACCCTGGGCAAGCCGGTGGTGGCCGCGATCAACGGCGCGGCCCTCGGCGGTGGCTGGGAGTTGTGCCTGGCGTGCCAGCATCGTGTGGCGCTGGATCACCCAGCCCTGCAGATCGGCTTGCCGGAAGTCACCCTCGGCCTGCTGCCGGGCGGCGGCGGGGTGGTGCGCATGGTGCGCATGCTGGGCCTGGAGAAGGCTTTGCCGTACCTGCTGGAAGGCAAGAAGATCAGCGCGCAAAAGGCTCTGCAGGCCGGTTTGATCGACGAATTGGCGGCGGATCGCGACGAACTGCTGGCCAAGTCCCGGGCCTGGATCCTGGCCAATCCGACGGCTAGGCAGCCTTGGGATATCAAGGGTCATCAGATCCCCGGTGGCACACCGTCCAATCCGAAAGTCGCGCAAATGCTCGCCATTGCGCCGTCGATCCTGCGCAGCAAAACCAATGGCTGCTTCCCCGCGCCGGAGAAAATCCTCTGTGCTGCGGTGGAAGGCGCCCAAGTGGACTTCGACACCGCACACCTGATCGAGACCCGCTATTTCACCGAGCTCACCACCGGCCAGGTGGCGAAGAACATGATCGGCACCTTCTGGTTCCAGCTCAACGAAATCAACGCCGGTGGCTCACGCCCTGGGGGATTTGCGCCGTATGTCACACGCAAGGTCGGCATCCTCGGCGCCGGCATGATGGGCGCGGGGATTGCCTATACCAGCGCATCGGCGGGCGTGGAGGTGGTGCTCAAGGACGTCACGCTGGCAGCGGCAGAGAAGGGCAAGGCCCACTCGGCAGCGTTGCTGGACAAGAAGGTCAGCCGTGGGCAACTGACCCCTGAGCAGCGCGAAAGCACCCTGGCGCGGATCCATCCTACCGATAGCGATGCCGACCTGGCCGGTTGCGACCTGATCATCGAAGCCGTATTCGAAGACCGCGACCTCAAGGCCAAGGTCTCGGCCGCCGCCCAGCAGGTGGTAGGCGCTGACGCCGTGATCGCTTCCAATACGTCCACCTTGCCCATCAGCGGCCTGGCGAGCGCGGTGCCTGATCAAGGCAAGTTTATTGGCCTGCACTTCTTCAGCCCGGTGGAAAAAATGCCCCTGGTGGAAATCATCAAGGGCGCCAACACCAGCGCCGAAACCCTGGCTCGTGGTTTTGATTTCGTACTGCAAATCAAGAAGACCCCGATTGTGGTGAATGACAGTCGCGGCTTCTTCACCTCGCGGGTGTTCGGCACCTTCACCAATGAAGGCATTACCCTGCTCGGCGAAGGCGTGGCCGCGCCGATGATCGAGACCGAGGCGCGCAAGGCCGGGATGCCGATTGGCCCGCTGGCGATCTCTGACGAAGTTTCCCTCAACCTGATGAGCCATATCCGCCAGCAGACAGCCAAGGATCTGCATGCCGAAGGCAAGGCACTGCCCGAGCATCCGGCGTTTGCAGTGATTGACCTGCTGCTCAATGAGTACAAGCGCCCAGGCAAGGCGGCGGGCGGTGGTTTCTACGAGTACCCCAATGGTGGCCAGAAATACCTGTGGCCAGAACTCAAGGTGCGCTTTGAAAAGCCGGGCCAACAGATTTGCGCCCAGGACGTGCGCGACCGCCTGCTGTTTATCCAGGCCATCGAAACGGTACGGTGTGTGGAGGAGGGCGTGTTGATGTCCACTGCCGATGCCAATATCGGCTCGATCTTCGGCATCGGCTTTGCGGCCTGGACCGGCGGGGCGCTGCAGTTTATCAACCAGTATGGGCTGAACGACTTTGTGGCCCGGGCGCGTTACCTGGCCGAGCAGTATGGCGAGCGCTTCAGCCCGCCAGCGCTGTTGCTGGAAAAAGCCGCCCAGGGCACGACGTTCTAACCTCCCGACCGGGCCTGGGTGGGGCTTGCCTTGAAAGGGTATTTCAAGGCAGGCTGGTGGGTGTGCGTTATTCCCATCACCGTGTCAGGTATTTTTTATGTCGCTACGCGTCTGCATTCTGGAAACCGATATCCTGCGTCCGGAACTGGTCGATCAATATCAAGGTTACGGGCAGATGTTCCAGCGCCTGTTTTCGCAGCAGCCGATTGCCGCCGAATTCGTCGTCTACAACGTCATGGAAGGTCACTATCCGGCGGACAGCGAAGTGTTCGACGCCTACCTGGTCACGGGTAGCAAAGCGGACTCCTTCGCGACCGACCCGTGGATCGAAACCCTCAAGGCCTACCTGTTGAACCGCTATGAGCGGGGCGACAAGCTGCTTGGCATCTGTTTCGGCCATCAACTGCTGGCGCTGCTGCTGGGCGGCAAGAGCGAGCGTGCGAGCCAGGGCTGGGGCGTGGGCACCCACAACTATCAATTGGCCGCCAAGGCACCGTGGATGAGCCCGGTGGTGGAAGAACTGACCCTGTTGATCAGCCATCAGGATCAGGTCACGGCATTGCCGGAAAATGCCACGGTGATCGCCTCCAGCGACTTTTGCCCGTTTGCTGCCTACCACATCAATGACCAGGTGCTGTGCTTCCAGGGCCACCCGGAATTTATCCACGACTACTCCCGGGCCTTGCTCGATATCCGCCAGCTCAACCTGGGCGAGCAGATCTATCAGCAAGGTGTCGCCAGCCTTGCACGCGACCACCACGGCGTGACCGTGGCGGAATGGATGATGCGTTTTGTGGCCCACAAGCCGCAGGTCGCCTGACTGTGAGCGGTCGGGGTGGGCAGGTTACAGCCACCCCGAGCGCTTGAAGCTGGCCCACAACCCCGTGCACCCCGTCGCGATAAACCCCAGCACCGCAAAATAGCCGTAGTGCCATTGCAGCTCCGGCATATTCTGGAAGTTCATCCCGTAGATCCCGGCCACCGCTGTGGGGAAGGCGAGGATCGCCGCCCAGGCTGCAAACTTGCGCTGCACCACGCTCTGGCGCGAGGCTTCCAGCAGTACACCGATCTCGATGGTCTGGCTGGCGATGTCGCGCAGGGTCGAAAGGTCTTCCATCTGCCGCGTGACGTGGATCTCCACATCGCGGAAGTACGGGCGCATGTTCTTGTCGATAAACGGGAAGTCCAGCTTCTGCAGTTCCTCGCTGATTTCCACCATCGGCGCTACATGCCGGCGCAGCCGCAGTACGTCGCGGCGCAGGCCATGCAGGTTCTGGATATCGCGCTCATTCAGGGAGTTGCACAACACGTTGTGCTCCAGCGCGTCGATCTCGGCATGAATCGCCTCGCTCACCGGCTGGTAGTTTTCGGTGACAAAATCCAGCAGCGCATAGAGTACGAAATCCTCCCCGTGTTCCAGCAACAGCGGCCGCGCTTCACAGCGCTGGCGCACATAGCCGTAGGACGCCGAGTGGCCGTTGCGCGCGGTGATGATATAGCCTTTGCCGGCGAAGATATGGGTCTCGATAAACTCCAGCTTGCCCTCATGGCGCACCGGCGAGTAGGTCACGATAAACAGTGCGTCGCCAAAGGTTTCCAGCTTGGGGCGGCTGTGTTTTTCCAGGGCGTCTTCGATGGCCAGTTCATGCAGGTTGAACTGGCGTTGCAGGTTGGCCAGCTCCTGGGCGTCGGGCTCTTCCAGGCCGATCCACACAAAGTGACCGGGCTTGGCTGCCCAGGCGGCGCCTTCATCGAGGGTGATATTCTGGATTTTTTTCCCGGCGCTATAGACGGCCGCCGCAACAACTCTACCCATAATGCTGATCGCTTCTTTGACAAGTGGCAGTAACCGGCCAGCTTAGCCTGAAACGCCACCTTGTAGGAGCCGGCTGGCCTTCAGGGTTGTTGCAGTGCTTGATCCATGGCTTCAATACACTCGACCATCTGCCCCCGGCATTTCTCCATCAACTCGGGCATGTCATCCATCGTCAATCCTGCTGTAGGAATTGGCGCTAATGACCGGATCAAAATATCGCCACTGTTCCAGCGATTGAGCTTCATATGGGTCACATAGGTACTGACGCACACCGGCACAATCGGCACCCCGGCGGCAATCGCCATCTGGAACGCGCCCTTCTTGAACGGCAACAACGATTCGCCCAGGTTGCGCGTGCCTTCCGGAAACACCCAGATCGAAGTTTCTTCGTGTTGCAGGGTATGGGTGGTGGTCAACATCGAGCGCCGAGCCTTCTGCGCATTGCCCCGGTCAATCAGCACATTGCCCGCCAGCCAGAACAACTGGCCGAACAGCGGCACCCACTTCAGGCTTTTCTTACCGATGCATACGGTGCGATAGGGCACTACGTTGCCGAATACGAACAAATCATAGTTGGACTGGTGATTGGCAATAATCACGCAACTGTTCGGCTTGTCGCGCAGCGAGTCCACTTGTGCCTTGACCTGCAGGCGTAGGATCCACATGGCGGGCAGGGCATACAGGCGTGCGCACAGGCGACTGTTATCCGGGTTGAACGGCCGGCACACACCCAGCAATACTCCGAGCACACCGGCGATCAGAAAATGCAGGCCCATCAATAACATGCGTAAACAGTAAAGCATCGACACGGCCCATCGGGACAAAAGGTGGCGCAGTGTACGGACGTGCACTGTATTCGGCAATTACCCCAGTAGAGGTAGGAGATGGGCGATGTTTAAGGACATGTTTCAGCAGATGGAGACAGATGCCATCTAGAGCGGCTGCAAGGCGATTAACACTAGGCCGTAAGAAGAATCCCTGTGGCGAGCGGGCTTGCCCGCGTAGGGCTGCGAAGCAGCCCCAAAACTACCTGTAGGATCTGACTGGATAATTGCCGTGGCTTTAAAGGGGGCTGCTCTGCAGCCCTACGCGGGCAAGCCCGCTCGCCACGGGCTTTGATTGAGGCCGGTGTGGGTGATTAGCCCAGATGTTCCTGGTCCTGGATGATCGCGTTATCCAGCAACTCCAGCAGGGCCTTCCGCACCTTCAGCTTGGTGTGCTTGTGGGCATTCATATTGATCTTCTTCAACTGCCGCGCCGCTTCCAGGGCCGCGGCTTGCAGCTCTTCGGGTGCCACCACCTTATCGAGGAAACCGGCGCTCAGGGCGTCCTGCGGGGTGAACATCTCGGCATTGATCACCGAACGATGAAACGCCGACTTGCGCAAGCGATCCCGCGCCAGCTCAATCCCGGCATGGTGCATGGTCATGCCGATCATCACTTCATTCAGGCCAATGCTAAAGGGCCCCTCGACACCAATCCGGTAATCGGCCGACAACAACAGGAACGCCCCCTTGGCCACTGCATGCCCAGGGCACGCCACAATCACCGGGAACGGGTGCGACAACAGCCGGCGCGCCAGGGTCGAACCCGACGTCACCAGGCTGACCGCCTCTTTAGGGCCAGCCGTCATCACTTTCAAATCATAACCACCCGACAGAATCCCCGGCGTACCGGTGATAATCACCACCGCACGATCCTTCTCGGCCTGGTCCAGCGCTTCATTAAACGCACTGACCACGGCAGGGGAAATGGCATTGACCTTACCGTTGCTCAAGGTCAGGGTCGCGATACCGTCTTCGAGGTGGTAGGCAATCAACTCACTCATGACGCGATTCCTTGTAATACGTTTAATAGAAGGGCAGGCCGCAGACGTTACCCAGCATGACCGCCCCGGTAAAGCGCCATGACTGACTGGCCAGTCAGACTTTCCCCAACCACCTGGCCTGCAGCAGCCTACGACAGCGCTCGCCAGCCCCAGCGCACGCCTGCCGACAAGCCTTGAAAATGGCACAATCGCCACCCTTCACCCCGCGCCGCAGAGAAGGGAGCCGAGATAACCGTCTAAGCGCATGAAAATTCTGAAAAAAACCTTTGCCATCGGAAAAACTTTCGACTACATTAGCGCGCCTCGACAGACTGAATCAGTTTGACGAGATACGGTGAAGTGTCCGAGTGGCTTAAGGAGCACGCCTGGAAAGTGTGTATACAGGAAACTGTATCGAGAGTTCGAATCTCTCCTTCACCGCCACATTAAGTAAACACAAACCCCTGATTTTCCTAGAGAAAGTCGGGGGTTTGTGGTTTTTGGCGCCCAAAAAATGGGCCCATGGGACCACCGTGGGACTGGTGCTCTATTCTGATGCGGAAAGCGTGGCCAGTGACCGCGTGATCGGCAGGGCCATTTCAGCCGGCGGCAGACTACTTAGCATGCGCGTGGCGAACTTCTGCCAAGAGCGGGCCAGAGCAGAAGTTAGGCAGTCAGATTGCCGCCGCAGTGGTTGCGCACGTGAGGTGGGTGGGTTCTCACATGCCGCCTATTTCTGAGACTCCGCAGTGGTAGCTCAATTTCGAGCATTAAACGCCTGCTTTCGGTTTGTTTGCTCCAGATGACGCGCAGTTTGATTCGCCTCACCTAGCAGCACATATCGGGCCAGAAAAATAGGCTATACTGTATTAATTAACAGTGGTTTGGCGCGTGGGTACCGGCCCTCAAAGCTCCACTGGGCGCATTGCCCTAGGGCATGTTCCGGCTCCAACTAGGGCTTAACGGCATTACGAAAAATCTAGTCATGATCAATCTGCCGCTTCGCAGCCGGGTGATGTCTAGCAATAGAACCTTGATATCTGGGTACATATCCGTATGCACGAGAAACTCGATAGAACCGTTGAGATCCGCACATTCAATACAATTTCTGAGATTGAGGCGCTCCCTGGCTTCAAAAAAGAAAACCCAGTATCGCCTAAAAATTATAAACATATTCTTGGGGATTATTTTTTTAGCGATGAGGTGAAATGCTGTCTTCTGAAAAGCAATGACAAGCTATGCAATGAGGGCCACAAGTGGGGCTTTGTTGCTCTGCTTACAGATAACAGCATTACTCTTGTTGGCAACGATTGCGCCCAGACCAAATTTGACGGTAATTCAAAGCTTAACGCTGACAGAACTAAGTACCTGAATCAGAAGAAATATGAAGAAGGGCTTGAGCGCCTTCGAACGCTAGTGGAGCAAAAAGACTCCGCACTCAAGGAAGTTGTTCAAGTAAAGTCGGACTTGGCTACAGTCCAGGCTCGTGTTCATGCAATGCGGGAAAAACTCGGGCCTCAGACCATGAGGCATCTTGAGTCCATCGCCCGCACCGGCGCTTACGCACTGTCAGTAACGGGCGTGACGATAAAAGAATACACAGATAAGAAAGGGAAGATAAAAACTGATCGTCGTACCCAGCGTATGACGCTAGGTACGATAGCTAACACTTCTTTCCTTCTAGTTGAGAGATATCGAGACGTGTTGCAGAACCTCTCGGATGTCAAAAAAGCCTACGATGAAGCAGAGAAAATAGAGAAGAACGTCACCACACTAAAACTCAATGCTCTCACAAAAAAAATGGATGTCATTGAGCAGGCCAGAAAAAACGCCTTTCAACTTATCGAGCAAGAGCAAAAGTTTGCGGTCAGCGATTTAAGCCTCTTGTGTTACATTACTTCGGATAAAGTAGAGCGATACAAGTCAGCAAAATACGCTTTAGAGCAAGCCAATCAAGATTCCGGAAAAGAAAAAGCAAAGGAATGGTTTGCTGAGCGAGATCGTTTTTTTCGCAACCAGTTGAATGTTACAAAAATAGAAGTTTTGTAAAATAAATATAGAGCGCTGAATGCAAATAACGCCGCTTATGTCAAAAAAAGGCCCCCATACCTAAGCCAGGTCTGGGGGCTTTTTTGTGTGGGCATGGAAACCAGGCCCCGTAGGACTGGTATATCAGTCCCCTCGCCAAAGATATTGGTGTCGCTGATGCGCCTGCCGGGGCCGGGATCTGCGACGAGTTCCGGCCCCGCTTTACCGTGGATGTGCAGTTGTGGGCGAAGACGACGAACGGGTAGTTTCGAATCTCTTCTTCACCGCCACATCCTGAAGCCACAACCCTCCAGTTTTCCTAGAGAAAAACGGGGGGCTATGATTTCTGCTGCATGGAAAACAGCAATATGGGAATAATGTGGAAACACGCAGAGCCCCTGCGTGTACTCGCTCCCCTCAAGGAAGATCCCATTGAAAGCAGCCCTAGTCGCTCTGCTCCTCACCTGTGCCGCCACCACCGCCCTTGCCACTAACAACCCTGTCGGCTTCCAAACCTCGACCCTGGCAGACCCAAACAAAGAACGCCCGCTGGAGATGGTGGTCTGGTACCCCAGTTCCACCACTGCCACGCCAAAGGTGATTGACGACAACCCGGTGTTTTTCAGTGCCCTGGCTGTGCGTGATGCGCCTGCTGCGGTGGGTGAGTACCCGTTGGTGGTGCTTTCCCATGGTTTCGGCGGCAGTTGGGGCAACCAGGTGTGGTTGGCCAGTGCGATGGCCCAGCGGGGGTTTATCGTGGCGGCGGTCAATCATCCTGGCACTACCAGTAAGGACCGCAGTGCTCAAGCCGCCGCGCAGTTATGGCAGCGGCCGGTGGATATCCGTCGCGCTATCGACGCGGTGCTGGCGCAGCCAAAGCAATTTGGCAAGGTACAGCCCGGTCGAATTGCAGTGGTGGGTCATTCGCTGGGCGGTTGGACGGCGCTGGAAGTTGCCGGTGCCCGTTTCGACCCCGAGCGTTTTGCCCAGGACTGCAAGGTTCACCTGCAGTTGGCCCCTTGCGCGGTCTACCAGCAGATGAACCCAGTGCAGGCGCCGTTGGCAGCGGATTTGAGTGACAAGCGGGTCACTGCAATTGTTTCACTGGACCTGGGTCTGTCCCGTGGCTTTACCGATCAAAGCCTGGCGGCGTTGCCGGTGCCGACGTTGGTGATTGCTGCGGGCGTGCCCTCAACGGAGCTTCCCGCCGAGTTGGAATCCGCTGACTTGGCCAAACGCCTGCCAGCGGCAGCGACGCGCTATGTCGAAATCAGCGACGCCACTCACTTCAGCTTTATGGCCGTGTGCAAGCCGGGTGGAGAGGCGTTGATTGAAAAAAGCTCACCAGGCGACGGCATGATCTGCCGCGATGGCGAAGGTGCCCGCCCGCGTGAGGTGATTCAGCAGCAGGTCACTTCATTGATTGTTGAGTTTCTGGCGCAGCCAAAAGGCTAGGCCAACACGTTCAGTTCCCCGCCCGTGGCCCTCGCCTGATCAGGCGTGCGTACACCGCAATATTAATCAGCAAGACCAGGGCGCCCAGGCCCAGTTGGATCTGTGGCGTCAGCCCCGCGGGGTAGATCAGGGCAATGATGTAGTGCTCGATAAACCCTGCGCCATAACCCTCTTGCCCGGCGAGGTGGCGCAGCAGGTTTTCCCAGCGGGTCAGGGGGCAGGGCAGGTGGAAGACTTCTACGGCAACGCCCCAGGCCGCAGCGGGCAGGTGCAGCCACATGACCGGTCGCCACTTGAGGGCAAGCAGGCCGCCGAACAATACGAACAGGATGAAGCCAAGGTGAAACAACACCAGGGAGTCGGCAGCGAGTCGCAAGAGCATAGAAGGGGTCGCGTCAGGTGAGGCTGCCAAGTGTGCTGGATAGAGCCGCTTGAAACCAGAGGCGGGCGGTTGCGGTTGCTTGTAGGCCCGAGGCCCCGTTATTGTGCTGAATCCTTTTAGTCATCTGCCACGGATCTGTTGTGATGAACGCACCGCGTACTGCTGTTGGCCCGATCAAGGCCGTGATTTTCGATATGGACGGGTTGTTGCTGGATACCGAGGGTATCTACACCGAAGTCACGCAGATCATCGCCGAGCGCTACGGCCGTACCTACGACTGGGGCATCAAGCAGCACATCATTGGCCGTGGCGCCCAGGACCTGGCCGAGTATGTGGTCAAGGCGCTGGACTTGCCGATCACGCCTGAGGAGTTCCTGCGTATCCGTGAGCCCTTGATGAGCGAGCGTTTCCCCAAGGCGCTGGGCATGCCGGGCGCCGAGGCGTTGGTGCGGCATTTAAGTGCGCACAACATCCCGATAGCCGTGGGCACCAGTTCGTCGCGCAATTCGTTTGGGCACAAGACCACGTTGCACCGCGAATGGTTTGGCTTGTTCGGTACGATTGTCACCGCCGACGACCCTGAAGTTGGCGCAGCCAAGCCTGCGCCGGACATCTTCCTTACCGCTTCCCGCCGCCTGGGCGTTGCGCCCGAGGATTGCCTGGTGTTTGAAGACTCACCGTTTGGCGTGACCGCTGCCAAGGCCGCGAACATGACTGCCATCGCGGTGCCCGACGAAGCCATGGCCGACAGCAAGTACGCTCACGCTGACCAGATCATCCGCAAGCTCGCGGAGTTCGATCTGGCTGCGTATGGCCTGCCGCCAATGCGCTGAGCGTTGCAAGAGCCGGCAAGCCGGCTCTTATAGGGTGTTCAGGCGCTGAAACCGCCATCAATGGTCAGGCTGGCGCCGGTGATGTAACCGGCTTCCGGCCCTACCAGATAGGCGACAAAGCTGGCCACTTCCTCGACGTGCCCATAACGACCCACCGCCATAAAGCCAATCAGGCTCTCGGCAAATTCACTGTCGGCCGGGTTCATATCGGTGTCCACCGGGCCCGGTTGTACGTTGTTGATGGTAATCCCCCGTGGCCCCAGGTCGCGCGCCAGGCCTTTGGTCAAACCCACCAGCGCGGCTTTGCTCATTGCATAGGGGCCGCCACCGGCGAAAGGCATGCGCTCGGCGTTGGTGCTGCCGATATTGATGATGCGACCCCCTTCGCCCATGTGCCGGGCAGCTTCCTGGGTGGCAATAAACACACTGCGCACGTTGATGGCCAGTGTCTGGTCAAAGTCTTCCAGTTTGAAATCCTCCAGCGGGCCGACCGCCAGCACCCCGGCGTTGTTCACCAGGATATCCAGGCGCCCGAACGCGTCGACAGTGGCGTTGACCGCATTGCGAATGGCCACGGCATCGGCGCTGTCGGCGTGAATCGCCAGGGCCTTGCCGCCGTCACTGATCACGCTGTTCTGCAGGGCCTCGGCCTTGGCCGCGGAGCTGACGTAAGTAAAGGCAACGGCTGCACCTTGCGCGGCCAGGCGCTTGACGATGGCGGCGCCGATGCCGCGGGAACCGCCCTGGATCAAGGCAACTTTGCCGCTGAGGTTTTGCGTGGTCATGTCGATCTCCCAATGATGCAAGGCGCAGGTGCCTTGTTGTTGGCGCCGAGTATCGCCCTCACGGGCATCCCTCGGTAGACCGTGATTGCTATAGTCTGTGTAAACCAAAAGTTTAGAGTGATGCGATATGGAAAGCTTCGGCAGTATCGAATGCTTCGTGCGCAGTGCCGAAGGCGGCAGCTTTGCCGAAGCGGCCCGGCACCTGAGCCTGACGCCGGCCGCCGTCGGCAAAAGCGTGGCCAAGCTTGAAGCGCGCCTGGGGGTGCGGCTGTTCCAGCGCAGCACCCGGCGCCTCACATTGACCGAAGCCGGCAAGCTGTTTCTGGAGCAGGTCAGCGCCAGCCTCACCACCATCCAGAATGCCGTGGCCAACCTGGCCAGCGCCGAAGGCCGGCCGGTGGGCACGCTCAAAGTGAGTATGGGCACGGTGTTCGGCAACCGTTATGTGGTGCCGTTGCTGGCGGAGTTTCTGCGGCGTTTTCCCGATATCAGTCCGGATTGGCATTTTGATAATCGCCAGGTCGACCTGATCGGCCAGGGCTTTGACGCGGCCATTGGCGGCGGGTTCGAGCTGCCCCAGGGGGTGGTCGCCCGCAAGTTGACCCCGGCCCACCGGATTCTGGTGGCCTCGCCCGATTACCTGGCCAAGCGCCTGCCCGTGTGCGTCCCCGAAGATTTGGGGCTGTGCAATGGGATCCTGATCCGCTCGCCGCAAACCGGCCGCGTGCGCACCTGGCAACTGACCAACCGCGCCCGCGAACAGCGGCCGTTGATGCTCAAGCCGCGCATGACCATGGGCGACTCCGAAGCCGCGTGCTGCGCCTGCACCCAAGGTTTGGGTATTGCCCTGGTCAGCATGCCGATGGCCGTGCCGTTCCTCGACAGTGGCGCGGTGGTGCGGGTGCTGCCGGACTGGTACGTCGATGACGGCAACATCTCCCTGTACTACGCCGAACACAAGTTGCTGCCGGGCAAGACCCGGGTATTTGTCGACTTCATCCTCGAGCAGTTTGCCGAGCAGCGCCTGGCGCAGCGGTTCAGCGCGGTATAGCACTCACTGCTGAACTTGCTGCCCGTTAGTGTTCTAAGCTGATGCGGGCCAATGGGGCTTGCGACTGTCGAGACCGATCATGTCCATATCACGCGCTTTACTCGTATTTACCAGCCTGGCGTTGATTGCAGGCTCCCCAGCGCTGCTGGCTGATCCCGGCAATGGCAATGGCAATGGCAATGGCAATGGCAACGGCAAGGACAAGGACAAAGGCAGTGCCCATGGCAATAAGGGTGGTGGCCAGGGTAATCAGGGCCAGGGTGGTGGCAAGAAGGGTGCAGGCGCCCATTACAGCGGCCCGCAAATTGATATCGGGGGTGTGCGGGTAATCCTTGGTGACAACCGCGACTACTGGCGCGGTGGTTCGTCCCTGCCGCCGGGCATCCAGAAAAATCTGGCCCGTGGCAAACCCCTGCCACCGGGAATCGCCAAGAAACTTGATGGGCGCCTGTTGGGGCGGCTGCCCCATTACGACGGCTACGAATGGCAACAGGCTGGCACCGACCTGATCCTGGTGACGATTGCCACCGGGATCATTTATGAAGTGCTCAATGACGTCTTGAACTGATCGAGATCGGCGATTCAGCGTGCGAACCTGCCCGGCCAACCGATGATGTTCTTTGGCCGGGGTGTCCCATAGGTGCGCACCTTCGACGTCGACAACCCCAGCCTCACCAAGGATTCGGCCAGGGTTACCGCTGCAGTCACGCCATCCACCACCGGCACGCCGGTGCGTTGGCGGATCTTTTCATCCAGCCCGGCCATGCCGCCGCAACCCAGGCAGATCACTTCAGCCTTGTCTTCGCTAATGGCCAGTTCGGCTTGGCGCACAATCGCTTCCATGGCCCGCAGCGGGTGCTCCTCCAGCTCCAGTACCGCCATGCCGCTGGCCCGTACGGAGGCACAGCGTTCATACAGCCCGGAGAGCTTGAGCCGGTCTTCGATCAGCGGCACCGTGCGATCGAGGGTGGTGACCACTGAGTAAGCATGGCCGAGGAACATCGCGGTGCTGGCCGCGGCATCGGTGATATCCACCACTGGCACGTCCAGCAACTCCTGCAGGCCTTCGCGGCCATGCTCGCCATAACCGGCCTGGATCACCGCATCGAACGGCTGATCGTAGGCCATTACTCGGTCCATCACCGCAATGGCCGCCAGATAGCTTTCGAAATTGCCTTCCACTGATTCGGCACCAAAAAACGGCGTCAGCCCGACAATTTCGGTGCCCGCCGCTGCTACGCTGCGAGCCTGTTGGGCAATGGCTTGGGTAATGGATTCGGTGGTGTTGACGTTGACGACGAGAATGCGCATGGGATGACCTCCTGATCAATGACTGACGTTGTCGACAGCGATGCTCTCGCCGCTGATATCGGCATAAAACGGCTGACGCTTGGCGATCAGCAGATACAGCACCCCGGCAATGCCAGCGCCAAACAGCCAGGAGAACGGCGAGACGCTGGCAAACCCCGGCAACAGCGCCAGGACAATGGCAATCACCGCAGCCGGGACAAACGCCGCCACCGCCCGCAGGTTCACCCCGTGGCTGTAGTAGTAAGCGCCGTTGGGGTCTTCGCTATACAACTGCGGCACGTCGATCCGGCCCTTACGGATCAGCCAGTAGTCCACCATGATCACGCCATACAGTGGGCCCAGCAGCGCGCCCAGGCCGGAGAGGAAATACACAATCACCAGCGGGCTGTTGTAGAGGTTCCACGGCAGGATGAGCACCGCGAGGAACGCGCTGATCAGCCCGGCGCGCCGGAAGTTCAGGTACTTGGGGGCCAGGTTGCTCAGCACAAAGGCCGGGGCAACGAAGTTGGCCATGATGTTCACCGCCACGGTGACGATCAGGAATGCCAGGCAACCCAGCACCAGGAACAAGGTATTGGGAATGGCCGCGATGATCTGCGTGGGGCTTTCGATTACCTGGCCATTGAGTTGGAACTGCCCGCCGCACAGCAGCACGGTGATGATTGCGAACACCAGGATGTTCACCGGCAGGCCCCAGAAGTTGCCGACCTTGATGGTCTTGCGGCAAGGCGATGAGCGGGCGAAGTCGCAGAAATTGAGGATCAGGGTGCCGTAGATCGCCAGCCACAAGGCGCCGCCGGCAAAGATATTGCGCCACATCTCGCCACCGCTCAGGGGCTCGCGGATCGACCAGGCGATTTGGCCGTCGGCCTGGAAGTACATCCAGCCGGCCAGCGCCGCGACGGTCAGCAGGATAACGGGGCCGGCAAAGCCTTCGTAGCGTCGGACCATTTCCATGCCGTAGGCCAGAATCACCAGTTGCACAAACCAGATCATCACAAAACACGCCCAGCCCAAGGTGGACAGGCCGAGGATCGTGTTGTGGTCGTAGTCGGCAAATCCTGGATTAATCGCCACCAGCAGTACGCGAAAGACGACGGATGCGAGGTAGGTTTGAATCCCGAACCAGGCGATGGCAATCACGGCGCGGATCAACGCAGGAATTTGCGCGCCATGTATACCGAAACTTATCCGGCTGATCACCGGAAACGGCACACCGGTTTTCTGGCCCATGTAGCCGGACAGGTTCATAAAGAAATACACCAACGCCGCGCCGATCCCAAGTGACAACAAAATCTGCCAGGCACCGAGGCCCAGGGCATACAAGCCGATGGCAAAGGAGTAGTTGGCGATGTTGTGCACATCGTTGGTCCACAGGGCGAAGATGCTGTAGCCACCCCAGCGTCGACCTTCGACCTTGGTGGGCGCCAGGTCCTTGTTGTGCAGGCGTGGGCTCAGCACCAGCGGGCCGGAGTTTGCCGCCGCGGGGTTGGCTGTGGATGAGGGCAGATCCAGTGCAAGGTTATTGGAGATACTTGTAGGCATGCCGGCAGGCTCCTGGCATCTGCAGCGAGCGCGAGGGTTAGGCGCGGCTAGCGTGCGGACACGAAGTGTATGTGGGTTGTTGTTTAAGTTGTATACAAAAACTCCAACTCCATAAGCCACTTGTGTGCCAGGTTTATATCTAACAAAACTACCGCTAATTTCGTTTTTATAGGTCGATTGAGTAACCAGCTGAATTTGAAGAAATATAAATTGACCGATTGAACAGGAATTTATTTTTTGGCGGGGATATGGGAATCAAGAATGTAGGAAGTTAGCCGAAATGGGGTGTAACGTTTCGGTGCGTAATGATTAAAGTGCACACAAAAATGGCACTGTTGGTTACGTTTGTGTGTACAGGTTTAATGGTCGCTGGAAACAAATGTGGGAACTGGCTGGCTTGCAATGGCATCACCCCGGTATTCAATTACACCGAGGTGATGCCATTGCAAGCCAGCCAGCTCCCACACGCGCTTGTTGCGAGATTTTTCGCAGGTCAGGCTTCAGGCCTTGCTGATGATATTTCCCGCGTGCAGCCCACATTCCTTCTGGGTTGCTTCTTCCCACCACCAGCGGCCTTCACGCTCGTGCTGGTTTGGCAATACCGGTCGGGTGCAGGGTTCGCAGCCGATGCTGATAAAGCCGCGCTCATGCAGGCTGTTGTACGGCAACTCGAGCATGCGGATATAACCCCAGATCTCTTCACTGGTCATTTGCGCCAGCGGGTTGAACTTGTAGAGCGTGCGCTCGGGGGTGGAGAAGGCGCTATCGACTTCCAGGGCCGCCACCTGGCTACGGGTGCCGGGGCTCTGGTCGCGGCGCTGGCCGGTGGCCCAGGCACGTACGCCGGAGAGTTTGCGGCGCAGCGGTTCGATCTTGCGCACGCCGCAGCATTCGCCATGGCCGTCCTTGTAGAAGCTGAACAGGCCCTTTTCCTTGACGAAGGGTTCCAGCTTGCTCTGGTCCGGCGAGATCAATTCGATATCGATCTTGTAGAAGTCCCGCACCTGCTCGATAAACCGGTAGGTCTCCGGGTGCAGGCGGCCGGTGTCGAGGCTGAAGACCTTGACGTTTTTGTTCAGCTTCCAGGCCATATCCACCAGCACCACATCCTCGGCACCGCTGAAGGAAATCCACAGGTCATCGCCGAACTGGCTGAACGCCAGCTTGAGGATGTCCTGGGCGGACTTGTTGGCATAGGTCGCGGCGAGTTCAGCGACGTCGAAGGCTTGGTTCATCAGGACGGTTCCTACAGGTCAGTGGCGCTGAGCGCTCTATAGGAGTGGGATGTTAACAAAATCCGCTCTGCGTTGCGGTGGCCAGCGCGAATCGCTAGAGTTCGGCAGTCCTTTTGCTCGCTCAACTGAAAAAAAATCCAAATGGGAGTGTCTTGTGGAAATTGCCTGTCTCGACCTGGAAGGGGTGCTGGTTCCGGAAATCTGGATCGCCTTCGCTGAAAAAACCGGTATTGAATCCTTGCGGGCCACCACCCGGGACATTCCCGACTACGACGTCCTGATGAAGCAACGCCTGCGCATTCTCGACGAGCACGGCTTGAAGCTGTCGGACATTCAGGAAGTGATTGCCACCCTCAAACCGCTGGAAGGTGCGATCGAGTTCATCGACTGGCTGCGCGAGCGCTTCCAGGTGGTGATCCTGTCGGACACCTTCTATGAATTTTCCCAGCCGTTGATGCGTCAACTGGGCTTCCCGACCCTGCTTTGCCACCGCTTGATCACCGATGAAAATGACCGGGTGGTGAGCTATCAACTGCGCCAGAAAGATCCTAAGCGTCAGTCGGTGCTGGCCTTCAAGACCCTGTACTACCGGGTAATCGCTGCAGGCGATTCCTACAACGACACCACCATGTTGGGTGAGGCGGATCGTGGGATTCTGTTCCATGCACCGGAAAATGTGATTCGCGAGTTCCCGCAATTCCCGGCGGTGCATACTTTTGAGGACTTGAAGAAAGAGTTCATCAAGGCGTCGAACCGTTCGTTGAGCCTGTAAGTTATTGAGCGAGGCTGGTTGCCTCATCGCGAGCAAGCCCGCTCCCACATTCGGCCGCGTTTATCCTTTGGGAGCACGGTCGAATGAGGGAGCGGGCTTGTTTGCGATGAGGCCCTCGAAAACGCCAAAGATCAAACTCCCGCAAGCAACTGCTCATAAGGAATGCGCAAACCCTCGTGCAGGCGCTTGATCATGGCCAGGCTCAATTTGCGTTTGTGGTTCAGCACTTCCGACACGCGTCCGCTGGAGCCGATAAAGGGTTCCAGGTCACGGGCCGTCAGGCCCAGTTGGTCCACGCGCGCCAGCGCAGCGGCCAGGTCTTCGGGGGTACGAATAGGTTTGATGTTCATCGCACAGTCTCCGCGTTGATCTGGTCGTACTGGGCGTGGGTGCCTACAAATCGTATGAAACCCAGTTGCCGCGGGTAGTCGATCGCCATGATCACTCGATATTTATTGCCACCGATGTTGAGCACCACCCTTGCACCTTTGAGGATACTCGCGGTGCGAAGCTCCGCCTTCAGGTCTTGCGGCGTGTAAAAGGTGGACTTCTCCCTATGGCGATACCCTTCAACCAGGGGTGTTTGGGAGTCGGTGTAAGCCGGATGACTTTCCCAGAACTCCCATAAGGCGGCTCTTGCGATTAGTCGCACAAGTCAAGCCTCCCAATTTGGGAGAAATTAGGTGTCCCTTCCTGGATTTGTAACTCTTCACAGGGAGCGCGATGTGTAGGAAAAGGGCTTTGTTTTAACGGTGCAAACGATAAAGCGACAGAAGCAATAAGCAGTCGATCCATGTGATCCCTCACAGACGGCCAGGTGGAATGCCAGAGCCAGACGCTTTCCCTGCGCCCTGATACTGTCTACGGTGGTTCTGATTCAGGTTCTTTCCCTTACAGCCCTTCCAGTGTTTCCAGCAACACCCGCACCTTGGTCATCGACTCCTGGTACTCCGCCTGCCACTCGGAATCGGCGACGATCCCGCCGCCGCCCCAGCAACAGACCTGGCCATCCTTGACCAGCAGGCTGCGAATGGCGATGGAGCTGTCCATCTCGCCACGCACGTCCAGGTACAACAATGAACCGCAGTACAAGCCGCGCCGGGTCGGTTCCAGTTCGTCGATGATCTGCATCGCACGGATCTTCGGGGCGCCGGTGATCGAGCCGCCGGGGAAGCTGCCGGCGATCAGGTCCAGGGCGTCTTTGTCGTCGGCCAGTTCGCCGGTGACGCTGCTGACCAGGTGATGCACGTTGGGGTAGCTTTCCAGGCTGAACAGCTCCGGGACCTTGACCGAGCCGGTGCGGCAGGTGCGGCCCAGGTCATTGCGCAGCAGATCGACGATCATCAGGTTCTCTGCACGATCCTTGGGGCTGGCTAGGAGTTCGGCGGCGTTGGCCGCATCCTCTTGCGGAGTCAGCCCGCGGGGGCGGGTGCCCTTGATCGGACGGGTTTCCACCTGGCGCTGGTTGACCCGCACGAAACGCTCCGGTGACAGGCTGACTACCGCGCCATCATCCGGCAGGCTCTGAAAGCCCGAGAACGGCGTCGGGCAGGCGGCGCGCAAGGCGCAGTAGGCGACCCATGGATCGCCGTTGCAGGCCGCGCGAAAGCGTTGGGCGAAGTTGACCTGGTAGCAGTCGCCGGCCTGGATGTAATCCTGGATCCGCGCCAGGGCCTGTTCATAGGCTGCGGCGCTCAGGTCTGGGGTCATTGGGGTATGCAGCTTGAAGCTGGCCGGGGTGTCGGCGGCCGGTTGGCTGAACAGGGCCAGCAGGCGCTGGCGTTCGCTTTCCGGAAGTTTGGGGTGGAACACCAATTGGCTGGTGCGCGCCTGATGGTCGCTGACCAGTGCCCAGGCGTACAGGCCAAAACGGGCATCGGGCAGGCCGATATCGTCGATAGCCTGATGCGGCAGTTGCTCCAGGTGGCGGCCAAAATCGTAGCTCAGGTAGCCGATCAAGCCGCCGGCGAACGGCAGTTCATAGGGTGCGGGCAGGCTAGCCTCACCCAGCATCGTCAGATTTTCCCGCAGCCGTTGTAAGAAATCGCTACCGCTTTCGTCCGGCCATACCGCGAGGGTTGCTTCCGGCCAGGCGCTGAGCAAGTCATAGCGACCACGCTCGGCTGCCGGTCGGCCGCTGTCCAGCAGCACGGCGCCGGGTGCATGGCGGATCGCCGCAAAATACTCGGCGGGGTTTGCCCGATAGGGCAGGGGATGTACAGAGCAGGTCGACATGCGGGGTGAATCAGCCATGGGGCGGGGAGGGGATTGTAGTCCCCTGTAGGATTTGCTCCTAGAGGGGATGTCGGGGATGGTTGGATAGAGGGCGCAGCCGCGGGGCGCTGTCAGCCTTCCACGGGTGGAATATGCCCAAACATTTCCTGGGCAAACTTCACCCGTTCTTCCGCCGTTTCTGTCACGCCCGCCGCCTTCAGCTCTTCCAGTCGAGCTTCTACGGCATGGGTACGCAAGGTCAGGCCGCAATCGTTGGCAATCTGGATATTCAACCCGGGGCGCGCATTGAGTTCGAGGATCAGCGGGCCTTTTTCCTGGTCCAGCACCATGTCTACACCGATGTAACCCAGTCCGCACAGCTCGTAGCAGCCGGCGGCGAGTTTCATGAAACCGTCCCAGTTGGGCAGTTGCACACCGTCCACCGCGTTGGTGGTGTCGGGGTGCTTGGTAATGATGTTGTTCAGCCAGGTGCCGCGCAGGGTCAGGCCGGTGGCCAGGTCCACGCCCACGCCAATCGCGCCCTGGTGCAGGTTGGCCTTGCCGCCGGACTGACGGGTCGGCAAGCGCAGCATGGCCATCACCGGGTAGCCCATCAACACGATGATGCGGATATCCGGCACGCCTTCGTAGCTGATGCTCTTGAAGATCTGGTCGGGCACCACCCGGTATTCGATCAATGCGCGGTCACGGTGACCGCCCAGGGAATACAGGCCGGTGAGGATGCTGGAAATCTGGTGCTCGATTTCCTCGTGGCTGATGATCTTGCCGGACACCGTGCGATAGCGTCCTTCAAAACGGTCGGCGATCACCAGGATGCCGTCGCCGCCGGCGCCCTGGGCCGGCTTGATCACGAAGTCGCTACGGCCACCGATGATTTCGTCGAGCTTGTCGATTTCTTTCTCGGTGGAAATGATCCCGTACATCTCCGGCACATGGATGCCGGCCTGGATCGCCCGTTCCTTGGTGATGATTTTGTCATCGACAATCGGATACAGGCTGCGCTTGTTGTACTTGAGCACGTAGTCGGCATTACGCCGGTTGATGCCCATGATGCCCCGCGCTTCCAGGGCCTTCCAGGTCTTCCAGAACCCGAACATTACGAATCAGCCTTGAGGAAGGCTTTGAAACGCACCAGCTCGGTCAGGCGGTAGCCACGGTAGCGACCCATGGCCAGCATGAAGCCCACCAGGATCAACAGGATCGCCGGGAAGGTGAACACGAAGTAGATCAACTCCGGCACGCTCATGATCAGGTGGGCCAGGGAGGCAGCGAACAGGGTGCCAATCGCGACTTTCATCGCATGGCCGCCGCCGCGCTCTTCCCAGGTAATGGACAGGCGTTCGATGGTCATGGTCAGGATCACCATCGGGAACAGCGCCACCGACAGGCCGCGCTCCAGGCCCAGCTTGTGGCTGAACAGGCTGATGGCCGCAATCAACACCACGACAAAGGTCAGTACCACCGAGAGCCTCGGCAGCATCTGCAGCTTCAAATGCTCCAGGTACGACCGCAGGGACAGCCCCAGCGCCGTAATCACCGTAAACAGCACGATGCCAAAGCCCAGTTGCGTCTCGCGGAACGCCAGGGCAATCAGCACCGGGGTGAAGGTGCCCAGGGTCTGCAGGCCGATCAGGTTACGCAGGATCAGGATCACCAGCACGCCAATCGGGATCATCACCATGATCATGAAGGTCTGCTGGGTTTGCAGCGGCAGGCCGTAGAGCGAGTATTCGAGGAAGTTGGCGTCGGTGTTCTCGTCCGTCAGCTTGGCCAGGCGGATCGCGTTCATCTC
Source organism: Pseudomonas sp. MF5691 (assembly GCF_016405645.1). Classification (NCBI taxonomy): domain Bacteria; kingdom Pseudomonadati; phylum Pseudomonadota; class Gammaproteobacteria; order Pseudomonadales; family Pseudomonadaceae; genus Pseudomonas; species Pseudomonas sp. MF5691. The sequence goes on along the minus strand of NZ_JAEKDC010000010.1, from coordinate 136,307 downwards.
GCTGTTGTTCAGGCTGAAGGTCACGGCGGCTTTCTTGCCGCCGTCGACGGTGATCAGGTTTTCATCGCCGGTCCACCACTGCAGGCGGTCGGAGGGCAGGCCCTGTTCGCCGGTTTCCGGGTTGAAGTACAGCCAGTCGTTGCCATTGAAGCTGCGCAGCCACAGTTCCGGGGTTTGCGGTTGGTCGGCTACCAGGCGGATGGTGTGGACCTTTTCCACCGGCACGTGGGCGATGGACAGCAGCAACTCGATGATCTTGGCCTTGTGCGGCGTCGACGGATCGCCCGCCAGCAGCAGCTTGACGTTGTCATCGTTGAGGTTGTTGGTGCGCTTGATGGCTTCGCTGATAAAGGTCTCGACATCGGCCGAGTGCTGGCGGATCGGTGCCAGCAGGGCCTCGGCGGCGATTTTTTCCGGGCCTTCCACGGCGATGCTGTCGCGGAAGGTCGGGCCCTTGACCTTGACCTTTTCGCCGCTGTAGCGCTTGGTCAGCACCAGGCGGTAGTAGAGGGTCTGGTTGCCCTTGGCGCGCCGGGCCGACCAGGTGACCTTGCGGTTGCCGTCGATGCGGTTGACGCTCACCCCATAGTTATTGGAGATGAAGCTCTCATTGAGGCTGACGAAGTCGCGGCTCAGGGGCGGCACGAACATCTGGACCTTGACCGGATCCTTGGCGTTGGCCACGAACTCGACCTTGGCGTCGATGTTCCACAGGTCGTCAGTGGCGTCCTCGGTCACCGGGATGCCGAGAACCAGGATCTGATAGGCCGTGACCGAAATGCCCAGTACCACCAGGATGGCGATCAGAATCTTCAAGTGCATATTAAGAGAGCGCATTGGAATTACTCGGCGGTATGAGCGTCGGCGGCGCAGGCAGGTTTGCCTGCTGCGTATTTAAGACTGGGGTCGACCAGCGCATCAAAGCGTTTCAAGGCTTCGGAGCCAATCAGCAGCGGATATTGGAAGGCGCTGCGGTCAGTCAAGTTCACTTCGATGCTGCGTAAAGCAGTGCCCATGCAGATGTCCAGGGCAATCACCGGACGGGCGGTGTAGTTCTTGTCCTCATCGGGGTCGTAGTCGCCGGCGCGGCGCTTGATCTTGCTGACGCGGGCCAGGGGACGCTCGATGGGGTGCGAATGGGCGGTGTCGATGGCCAGGTAGAAGCGGACCCAGGACTCACCGTTGCGCTTGAAGCGCTTGATGTCCCGGGCACTCAACGACGCAGTCTTGGCGCCGGTGTCGAGCTTGGCGGCGACTTCCAGGTCAATACCCGCCAGCTTGGCGTATTCATTGAGGCCATAGACGGTCTTCTCGGCAGCGATGCCAAGGCCCGGAAACATCAGTAGGCAAAACAATAGGGGGAAGGGCTTGAGTCTCATAGATCCTGAGGCGGTGCAGTGCGATGTTTGATTCAAGGCGACTGGCATTGCTGCGCAAGCTCCCTCGTGCGCCTTTTCATCCGGGGATGTCAGGCAAATGCGGCGGGCATTCTAACATGAAGGTTTTCTGGCGCCAGCGCTGGCAGCCGGCCATGCCCTTGTAGGATGCAAGGCAGGTTATTAGACGATTGTCGACAATGTGCATTTATTCTTTGACTATCAGGGGCTGATTGGCTAGTTTTTGCGACATTGCTTTTAAAGGTGTCGACAATCATGCTGGATCAGCTGGAAATTCCGGTAGTAGGGCAGGACGATTCCCAAACGATGTCTGAGAACGTCTTCCGTCGCATCCAGGCCGCCATCGTCAAGGGCGAGATTGCCCCCGGCAGCAAGATCTCCGAGCCTGAGCTGGCGCGCACCTACGGCATCAGCCGTGGCCCGCTGCGTGAGGCGATCCACCGCCTGGAGGGCCAGCGCCTGCTGGTGCGCGTGCCCCATGTCGGCGCTCGGGTGGTGTCCCTGAGCGAGGCTGAGCTGGTGGAACTCTACGAAATCCGCGAATCCCTCGAAGGCATGGCTTGCCGCCTGGCCGCCGAGCGCATGACCGACGAAGAAATCGAGGAGCTGCGCCAAGTCCTGCATACCCACGAGCGCGATGCCGCATTCCAGGCCGGTGTGGGCTACTACCAGCAGGAAGGCGACTTCGACTTTCATTACCGGATCATTCAAGGCGCGCGTAACCGCACCCTGACCCAAATGTTGTGCGGCGAGCTGTATCAACTGGTGCGCATGTACCGCATCCAGTTCTCCGCCACCCCCAATCGTCCACGCCAGGCATTTGCCGAGCATCACCGCATTCTTGACGCGATTGCCGATCGCGACGGTGAACTGGCCGAGTTGTTGATGCGCCGCCATATCGGCGCCTCCAAACGCAATATCGCCCGTCACTTCCCCGACGGCGCCCCCTCGAGAGGTGAGTCATGAGTTCCTATAAAAACAGCACCCCCGGCCAGCGTTTCCGTGATGCGGTCGCCAGCGAACACCCCCTGCAAGTGGTCGGCGCGATCAATGCCAACCACGCGCTGCTGGCCAAGCGCGCCGGTTTCAAGGCCATTTACCTGTCTGGTGGCGGGGTCGCCGCGGGCTCCCTGGGCGTGCCGGACTTGGGCATCACCGGCCTGGATGATGTGCTGACCGATGTGCGCCGTATCACCGATGTCTGCGACCTGCCGCTGTTGGTGGACGTGGACACCGGTTTCGGCTCCTCGGCGTTCAACGTGGCGCGCACCGTCAAGTCGATGATCAAGTTCGGCGCCGCCGCGATTCATATCGAGGACCAGGTGGGGGCCAAGCGTTGCGGCCATCGCCCGAACAAAGAGATCGTGTCCCAGCAGGAAATGGTCGACCGTATCAAGGCCGCCGTGGATGCCCGGACCGATGACAGCTTCGTGATCATGGCGCGTACCGACGCCCTGGCCGTGGAAGGCCTGGAGTCCGCCCTGGAACGTGCCGCCGCGTGCATCGAGGCCGGTGCCGACATGGTGTTCCCGGAAGCCATCACCGAGCTTGAGATGTACAAGCTGTTCGCTTCGCGGGTCAAAGCCCCGATCCTGGCCAACATCACGGAGTTCGGCGCGACCCCGCTGTACACCACCGAACAGTTGAAATCTGCCGATGTTTCCATCGTGCTGTACCCGCTGTCGGCTTTCCGCGCCATGAACAAGGCCGCCGAGAACGTCTACACCGCGATCCGTCGCGACGGCACCCAACAGAACGTGATCGACACCATGCAAACCCGCATGGAGCTTTACGATCGCATCGACTACCACACCTTCGAGCAGAAGCTCGACGCGCTGTTCGCCGCCAAGAAGTAAGCGCAGCGCCTCCCAGATAACTACAAAATTGGAGAAGAACCATGGCTGAAGCAAAAGTACTGAGTGGCGCCGGCCTGCGTGGCCAGGTGGCCGGGCAGACGGCACTGTCCACCGTGGGCCAGGCCGGTGCCGGCCTGACCTATCGCGGCTACGACGTGCGTGAACTGGCCGCCGACGCGCAGTTTGAAGAAGTCGCCTACCTGCTGTTGTACGGCGAATTGCCGAGCAAGGCCGAGCTGGCGGCCTACAGCGCCAAGCTGAGCAAGCTGCGTGACCTGCCCCAGGCGCTCAAGGAAGTGCTGGAACGCATCCCTGCCGACGCCCACCCGATGGACGTGATGCGCACCGGTTGCTCGTTCCTCGGCAATATCGAACCGGAAAAAGACTTCAGCGTGCAGCGCGATGTCACTGACCGCCTGCTGGCCGCGTTCCCGGCGATCATGTGCTACTGGTACCGCTTCAGCCACGACGGCAAGCGCATCGACTGCGTGACCGACGAGCCGAGCATCGGCGGGCATTTCCTGCACCTGCTGCATGGCAAGAAGCCGAGCGAGCTGCATGAAAAAGTCATGAACGTGTCGCTGATCCTCTACGCCGAGCACGAATTCAACGCCTCGACCTTCACCGCTCGTGTGTGTGCCTCGACCCTGTCCGACCTGTATTCCTGCGTCACCGCCGCCATCGGTTCCCTGCGCGGCCCGCTGCATGGCGGTGCCAACGAAGCGGCGATGGAAATGATCGAGCGTTTCTCCTCGGCCGAAGACGCCGTGAAAGGCACCCTCGGCATGCTGGAACGCAAGGACAAGATCATGGGCTTTGGCCACGCGATCTATAAAGACAACGACCCGCGCAATGAGGTGATCAAGGGCTGGTCGAAAAAACTCGCCGATGAAGTGGGCGACAAGGTGCTGTTCCCGGTCTCCGAAGCCATCGACAAGACCATGTGGGAACAGAAGAAACTGTTCCCCAACGCCGACTTCTACCATGCCTCGGCGTACCACTTCATGGGCATCCCGACCAAGCTGTTCACCCCGATCTTCGTCTGCTCACGCCTGACCGGCTGGGCGGCGCATGTGTTTGAGCAGCGCGCCAACAACCGCATCATCCGTCCAAGCGCCGAGTACATCGGCGTCGAGCAGCGCAAGTTCGTGCCAATCGAACGTCGCTGAGTGGGGAGACCGACAATCCGGAATTGGTAACCGAATCAAAAGCGTGGGAGCGGGCTTGCTCGCGAATACGGGGTAACAGTCACTGAATGTGTTGAATGACACACCACATTCGCGAGCAAGCCCGCTCCCACATTTTGACCTCATTCCAATTCTGGGGCGGCACAGGTCTTCCTTTTGTAACTACCGTGACCGAGTCCTGACGATGAACACTGAATTTCGCAAACCGCTCCCCGGCAGCCGCCTGGATTACTTCGACGCCCGTGCGGCTGTCGAGGCCATCACCCCCGGTGCCTACGCCACGCTGCCTTACACCTCCCGCGTGCTCGCCGAAAACCTGGTGCGTCGCTGCGACCCGGCGACCCTTAACGCTTCCCTGAGCCAATTGATCGAGCGCAAGCGCGACCTCGACTTCCCCTGGTTCCCGGCCCGGGTGGTGTGCCATGACATCCTCGGCCAGACCGCCCTGGTAGACCTCGCCGGCCTGCGTGACGCCATTGCCCTGCAAGGCGGCGACCCAGCCCAGGTCAATCCGGTGGTGCCGACCCAGCTGATCGTCGACCACTCCCTGGCCGTCGAGGCCGGTGGTTTCGACCCGCAGGCCTTCGAGAAAAACCGCGCCATTGAAGACCGCCGCAACGAAGACCGTTTCCACTTTATCGAGTGGACCAAAAAGGCTTTCAAAAACGTCGATGTGATCCCGCCAGGCAACGGCATCATGCACCAGATCAACCTGGAGAAAATGTCCCCGGTGATCCAGGTGCGTGACGGCGTGGCCTTCCCGGATACCTGCGTCGGCACCGACAGCCACACCCCCCACGTCGACGCCCTGGGCGTGATCGCCATCGGCGTTGGCGGCCTGGAAGCCGAGAGCGTGATGCTTGGCCGTGCGTCGTGGATGCGCCTGCCGGAAAGCGTTGGCGTCGAACTGACGGGCAAGCTGCAAGCGGGCATCACCGCCACCGACATGGTGCTGGCCCTGACCGAGTTCCTGCGCCAGCAGAAAGTTGTCGGTGCCTGGCTGGAGTTCTTCGGCGAAGGCGCCTCGGCCCTGACCCTGGGCGACCGCGCCACCATCTCCAACATGGCTCCGGAATACGGCGCCACGGCGGCGATGTTCTACATCGACGCGCAGACCATCGCTTACCTCAAACTCACCGGGCGTGAAGACGAACAAGTCGCCCTGGTCGAGCAGTATGCGCGGCATACCGGCCTGTGGGCCGATGACCTCAAGGGCGCGCAATACGAGCGTGGCCTGAGCTTCGACCTGTCCAGCGTCGTGCGCAATATGGCCGGCCCGAGCAACCCGCACGCCCGCGTGGCCACCAGCGACTTGGCGGCCAAGGGTATTTCCGGGCAATGGGATGACGTGCCGGGGCAAATGCCCGACGGCGCGGTGATCATCGCCGCCATCACCAGTTGCACCAACACCAGTAACCCACGCAACGTGATCGCCGCCGGCCTGCTGGCGCGCAATGCCAACAAGCTTGGGTTGGCCCGCAAGCCGTGGGTCAAGTCGTCCCTGGCGCCGGGTTCGAAAACCGTGGCCATGTACCTCGACGAAGCCGGGCTGACCAGCGAGCTGGAGCAGCTGGGTTTTGGCGTCGTGGCCTTCGCTTGCACCACTTGCAACGGCATGTCCGGTGCGCTCGATCCGGTGATCCAGCAAGAAATCATCGACCGCGACCTGTACGCCACCGCCGTGCTCTCGGGTAACCGCAACTTCGACGGGCGCATCCACCCGTACGCCAAGCAGGCATTCCTGGCTTCGCCACCGCTGGTGGTGGCCTATGCGATTGCCGGCACCATCCGTTTCGATATCGAGAAGGACGTGCTGGGCCTGGACGCCACCGGCAAGGAAATCCGCCTGCAGGACATCTGGCCGAGCGATGAAGAAATCGACGCAGTGGTCAAGGCCTCGGTCAAGCCGGAGCAGTTCCGCCAGGTCTACATCCCTATGTTCGCTATCCATGAAGACACCGGCCCGAAAGTCACGCCGCTGTACGACTGGCGCCCGCAGAGCACCTACATCCGCCGCCCGCCGTACTGGGAAGGCGCCCTGGCCGGTGCGCGTCCGCTCAAGGGCATGCGCCCGCTGGCGGTGCTGCCGGACAACATCACCACTGACCACCTGTCGCCGTCCAACGCGATCATGCTCGACAGCGCCGCCGGCGAATACCTGGCGAAAATGGGCCTGCCGGAAGTCGACTTCAACTCGTATGCAACGCACCGCGGCGACCACCTGACCGCCCAGCGCGCGACCTTTGCCAACCCCAAGCTGTTCAATGAAATGGTCCAGGAAAACGGCAAGGTCAAGCAGGGTTCCCTGGCGCGCATCGAGCCGGAAGGCAAGGTCACACGGATGTGGGAAGCCATCGAAACCTACATGGAGCGCAAGCAGCCGCTGATCATCATTGCCGGCGCCGACTACGGCCAGGGTTCGTCCCGCGACTGGGCGGCCAAGGGCGTGCGCCTGGCGGGTGTGGAAGCGATTGCCGCCGAAGGCTTCGAACGCATCCACCGCACCAACCTGGTGGGCATGGGCGTGCTGCCCCTGGAATTTTTGCCGGGTACCGACCGCAAGACCCTGCAGATTGATGGCAGCGAAACCTATGACGTGATCGGCGAGCGCACCCCGCGTGCGCAGTTGACTCTGGTGATCAACCGCAAGAATGGCGAGCGTGTCGAAGTGCCGGTGACCTGCCGCCTGGACACCGCTGAAGAAGTGTCGATCTACGAGGCGGGCGGCGTGTTGCAGCGTTTTGCCCAGGACTTCCTGGAATCGGCGGCGACCGCCTGAAGAGGATAACCATGACACACGTAGCGCAAATCAAGATCGCCGCCACCTACATGCGTGGCGGCACCAGCAAGGGCGTGTTTTTCAACCTCAAGGACCTGCCCGAATCGGCCCAGGTCCCGGGTGCGGCGCGCGATGCCTTGCTGCTACGGGTGATCGGCAGCCCCGATCCCTATGACAAACAGATCGACGGCATGGGCGGTGCCACCTCCAGCACCAGCAAAACCGTGATCCTCGCCAAGAGCACCCGCGCCGAGCATGACGTGGACTACCTGTTTGGCCAGGTCTCCATCGACAAGCCGTTCGTAGACTGGAGCGGCAACTGCGGCAACCTGTCAGCGGCGGTCGGCTCGTTTGCCATCAGCAGCGGCCTGGTGGATGCGGCCCGCATTCCCCACAACGGCGTGGCCGTGGTGCGGGTCTGGCAGGCGAATATCGGCAAGACCATCATCGCCCATGTGCCCATCACCAACGGTGCGGTGCAGGAAACCGGCGACTTCGAGCTGGATGGTGTGACCTTCCCGGCGGCGGAAGTGCAACTGGAGTTCATGGACCCGGCAGCGGAAGAAGAGGGCGGCGGCGGTTCGATGTTCCCTACCGGCAACCTGGTCGACGACTTGGAAGTACCGGGTGTCGGCACCTTCAAGGCGACGCTGATCAACGCCGGGATCCCAACGATTTTTATCAACGCCGAAGACCTCGGCTACACCGGCACCGAGCTGCAAGGCGCGATCAATAGCGATCCCAAAGCCCTGGCCATGTTCGAGCAGGTACGGGCCTATGGTGCATTGCGCATGGGCCTGATCAAGCACCTGGACGAAGCGGCCCAGCGCCAGCACACGCCGAAGGTGGCGTTTGTGGCCAAGCCTGCGGATTACCTGGCCTCCAGTGGCAAGGCGATCAAGGCCGGTGATGTGGATCTACTGGTGCGCGCGCTGTCCATGGGCAAGTTGCACCACGCGATGATGGGGACGGCGGCGGTGGCGATTGGCACGGCGGCGGCGATTTCCGGAACCCTGGTCAACCTCGCGGCGGGCGGTGTGGAACGCAACGCCGTGCGCTTCGGGCATCCGTCCGGCACCTTGCGCGTGGGCGCCGAAGCCAGCCAGGTCAACGGCGAATGGGTGGTAAAGAAAGCCATCATGAGCCGCAGTGCGCGGGTCTTGATGGAAGGCTACGTGCGCGTGCCCGGCGACGCATTCTAAAGCCCTGCGCCGGCCCCGATATGTGAGCGGGCTTGTGTGGGAGCGGGCTTGCCCGCGATAGCGGCGTGTCAGTCACGCAGATACCAACTGATCCAGCGCTATCGCGGGCAAGCCCGCTCCCACAAGGGGCGGCGGCCTCTGGATTTATGTACGAGAGCAGGCATTCAGACCTGCCACAAACCACCCACCCTGAGCCTGAGGAAGGAACACACCCAACCCATTTTGGAGTACTGCCATGAGCGCCAACGTCGACCAGAACAACCGCCCCGACTACGACCCGGTTTTGCAGGACATTGCCGACTACGTCCTCAACTACCGCATCGACTCCCCGGATGCCCTGGACACCGCCCGCAACTGCCTGATGGACACCCTCGGTTGTGGCCTGCTGGCCCTGCGTTTTCCCGAGTGCACCAAGCATTTGGGGCCGATTGTCGAAGGCACAGTGGTGCCGTTCGGTGCGCGGGTGCCGGGTACGTCCTATCGCCTGGACCCGGTCAAGGCCGCGTGGGACATCGGCTGCATCGTGCGTTGGCTCGATTACAACGACACCTGGCTCGCCGCCGAATGGGGCCATCCTTCGGATAACCTCGGTGGCATTCTCGCCGTCGCTGATCACCTGTCGCAAAAACGCGTGGCCCATGGCGAGGCGCCGTTGACCGTGCGCGCGGTGCTGGAAGCGATGATCATGGCCCACGAAATCCAGGGTGTGATTGCCCTGGAAAACTCCTTCAACCGCGTCGGCCTTGACCATGTGGTGTTGGTGAAAGTGGCCTCCACTGCTGTCTGTGCCAAGTTGATGGGGGCCAACCGCGAACAGATGCTGTCGGCACTGTCTCATGCCTTTGTCGATGGTCAGGCCTTGCGAACCTACCGGCATGCGCCAAACGCCGGGTCACGCAAATCCTGGGCGGCGGGGGATGCATCCAGCCGTGGTGTACGTCTGGCGGATATCGCTCTGCGTGGCGAGATGGGCATCCCCGGCGTGCTGAGCGCACCGCAGTGGGGCTTTTACGACGTGTTGTTCAGTCACACCAACAAGGACCTGGCCCTCAAGCCTGAGGACAAGCGCGCATTCAGTTTGCCCCAGCCCTATGGCACTTATGTGATGGAAAACGTGCTGTTCAAGATCAGCTTTCCTGCAGAGTTCCACGCCCAGACCGCCTGTGAAGCTGCTGTCACCTTGCACCCGCAGGTCAAGCACCGCTTGCACGAGATCGAGCGCATCGTGATCACCACCCACGAGTCGGCCATTCGCATCATTTCCAAGGTCGGCCCACTGGCCAATGCGGCCGACCGCGACCATTGCCTGCAATACATGACAGCCGTGCCCCTGGCGTTTGGCAACCTGGTCGCCGAGCAGTACGAAGATGAGTTCCATACGGCGCACCCGATCATTGATGAGTTGCGCGGCAAAATGGAAATCGTCGAAGACCCACGCTACAGCCGCGAGTACCTGGAAGCGGACAAGCGTTCCATTGCCAACGCGGTGCAGGTGTTCTTCACCGATGGCTCGAGCACCGAGCAGGTCGCGGTGGAATACCCGATTGGCCATCGTCGGCGCCGGGCGGATGGCATTCCTTTGCTGGAAGACAAGTTCAAGGCCAACCTGGGGACACGCTTCCCCGCGCAGCGCAGCGCCGAGATTTTTGCACTGTGCAAGGATCAGGCACGGCTTGAAGCGACGCCGGTGAACCGGTTTGTGGATTTGTGGGTGATATGAGGGCGTCGGGCGGCGAGTTGTGAAGTGGACATACTTTGCTATTCGTACGCCCGACATCGCCGGAACCTTATTCCGATAATGACCAATCAGATAGCCAGATGACCTGTTTTTGCCGGGGCATCCGGGATGCAATGCCCGTGAATCAACTACCTGAATCTGAGAGGTCCACTATGACGAGCGTAAGTCATTCGCAGTACGCACCCAGCCAGCCCTATGAAATGCCTCCCAAGCCAGCGTCCGTGCAGAACGAAGGCCGTGCTGAAACGGATGCCCCGCCCGGCGCGCAAGCAGATTCAACTCCACCCCGCCCACCGATGACTGCGCAGCAGCGTGGGCAGTTTGCGGCACATAAAGGCCTGGTCAATTCACCGTCATCCAGTGCCAATACTAACTCGCCTCAACTGGCGCAGCTCTCCCAGGAAAACAACCAGCTGCGTGACAGTCTTAACCAGTTGGTTGCCCACTTCACGCCGATAATCACTGAGCTTGAACAGCAGATAGCAAACCTGGGGCAGCAAGCCGGCATGATGGAGAGCCCTGCAAAAGGGGGCGCCCCATCGAAACAAGATGCCAGTGGCCGCGCAGATGCAGGGCAGGGCAAAGTGCCGCCTGAAGCCAGTGCTCGCGCAGACAACAACACGCCGGTGTCGGGGCCTGAGGCCCCTCGTAGCCTCGAGCAGCTGACTGCTGAAAATGACCAACTGCGCGAGACGATTGAGCGCCTGCAAACCCAGTTCACGGCGGTGGTGACTAAGCTGCAAAAGCAGATCCAGGCGTTGACCCAGAAAATGGGGGGGGCAGATGCCTCCGCAAATGAAGCCCCTGCCGCAGGTCCGAAGACTGACGGCAATGCCCCGTCGGCCCCCCCATCGGCTGAGCAAGCGCCCGGTGGCAAGGACGCTCCAGCAGCGGCTCAGACCCATGAGCCAACGCCACCGGCGAACCGCAGCGCCGACGATCTCATGCGCGACAACCAGCAACTGCGCGCACGTATAGATCAAATGATGACTGAGTTCACCCAGGTGATTACCCAGCTGCAACAGCAAGTCCAGCAATTGAGTGCCCAGATCAAAGCCCAGGCGAAGTAAAGGCAAGCGTGCCAATAGGGGCGTTTACCCCCCCCCGTTGGCAGCTTGATGCTTCACTCGAACCGCAGGATCACCCGCCGGTTGTGCTTGCTTTTTTTCTCGATTTTCTCGCAGAACACCCGGCCGATTTCTTCGGTGTTGACCACATGGGTGCCGCCACACGGCTGGATATCAATGCCGGCGATTTCAATCACCCGCACCGCGCCCTGGATCACCGGGGGCGCGACCGCCTGGGTGCGGGTGATCTGCAGCAGGGTGGAATATTCGGACGCCGGCATCGACAGCGACTTGACCTCATGGGCCTGCTCGATCAAGGCATTGAGGTCGCGGGTGATGCTCTCCTTGTCCAGGGTCATTTCCGGTAGGTCGAAATCCAGGCGGCCCTTGTCGGCGCTGATGCTGCAACCGGTCACCGGCGCGTCGATGATCGAGCACAGCAGATGCAGGCAGGTGTGCATCTTCATGTGCTGGTAGCGCCGTTCCCAGTCCAGGCCGGCGTCTACCTGCGCACCTGCGCGCAATGACTCGGGGCAGTGTTCCACTTGATGCCAGATGATCGAGCGCAGTACCGGGTCGCGCACAGTCCCGGTCACGTTGACTCGGCTGCCGTCCGCCAGAGTGAAGTAACCGGTGTCTCCGGGCTGGCCACCCCCGGTGGGGTAGAACAGGGTGTGTTCCAGGGCCACGCCCTGTTCGCTGACGGCAATCACGCGGGCGCTGAAGGCGTTCTGGTAAGGCGCGCTGTCAAACAGCGCCAGGGTTTCCATAGTGTGTACGGACATGTTCATCCTCCAACGATCAGTGGGCTGGTTTGCAGCAGGCGCCGCACCATTGCGCTCAACCCGGGTGGGGAGAGCAGGGTGACTTCGAACTTCGCCCCGCACACCTTCAGGTTCAGGGGCAGGCGCGGGGGATAGGTGGGGGCCTGCAGCGTGCGCAGGCGAAACTGCAAGTGATGACGCTCCTTGACCGTGGGCTCCAGCACCACGCCGGACAATGGATGGAAGTCGGCATCCAGCAGCGTGACCCGGTGGCTGATGTCGACTTCACCGACCACATGCAGGCGCTCGTCGAGGGCAAAGGCTCCGAGGTAGTTGCTGGCGTCCGATTCGTCGTTTTTCTGCAACTGGATCTGGTTGACCACCTTGACCTTGGTGCCTGCGGGCACGTCCTGGGTGATGACACAGGAGGGGCTGATAAACACGTTGTCGCCGATCAGCACATACCCGAGCACCCTGGCGCCCGCGCCGACTTCCACGTTGTTGCCTAGGCGCGGGTGGCGCTTGCCGTCCGGGTTGTTGGCGATGCCCCGGGCGCCCAGGGTCACGCCACACAGGATGTAGCAGTCATTGCCGATCTCGCAGGTTTCGCCGATTACCGTGCCAAAGCCATGATCCAGCACAAAGCGCCGGCCAATGCGGGCGGCCGGGTGGATTTCGGCGCCGGACAGGAGCTTGCCCTGGTTGCTCAAAGTCAGCGCAATGGCGCAGAACTGGCCGTGGGCCGGGTCGGGAAGGTTCCAGACACAATGCGCCAGCCGGTAATACAGCACGGCCTTGAACGAGGCGTAGGACTCCAGGATCAGTTCACCTCGGCCGCGGGACGCCGGATCGCGCCAGGCGTAGGCGATCAGGTCCTCGGCCACTTCCTGCGCCGCTGGCTGGATCAACTCCGCCAGGTGTGGCTGCAACTGTGCCATCTGCGCTGGCGACAGGGTGGTGATGAGGTGGGTCAGCAACTCATCGTGCAGCTGTTGCATGTCGATAAAGCCTCCCATGGAAGGCACCCCCGTAATTGTCGTTATTCGAAACAGGGCAGATAACTGTCGGCGCTGTCGTACACCATGGTCAGGACGACGGTGTCGGTGGGCAGTTCCGGGGCGAGCTTGGCGATGGCCACCATATTGGCGGCCGACGACAGTCCCAGGCTGATGGCGTCGGTACGCATGATGCGCTTCATCATTTCCAGGCAGTCGAGGCGCGAGACCTTGAGCATGCCGTCCAGCACATTCAGGTTGAGAATGCTCGGGATCAAGCCGATGGACAGGCCCTGGATATGGTGCGGCGCATGGCGGTCGCTGAGCAGGTCGCACTCCTCGGGCTCTACACCCATCACGCGGATCTGCGGCCAGGCGGCCTTGAGGGTTTCACCGATCCCGGTGATATGGCCCCCGGTGCCGATACCGCTGACGAAGTAGTCGACCTGGCGCTCGCCAAAGGCGCGGATGATTTCCGGGGCGGTGGTGTCGCGATGGGTCTGGGGGTTGGCGCCGTTGCGTTGCTGGTTGAGCATGACGAAGCTGGGGTTTTCCAGCTGCAGCTCCATGCACTTTTCGCCATGGGAGTTATTGCCCAGGCGGCTGTCCGACAGCACCACCTTGGCCCCATACAGGCGCAGCAGCTTTTGCTTTTCGGGGCTGTAGTTGTCGGGAATCACCAGCACCACTTTGTAGCCCAGCACATTGCCGGCCATCACCAGGCCGATGCCAGTGTTGCCCCCGCTGGGTTCGATGATGGTTTGCCCTGAGTTACGAATCAGGATGCCCCGGCGCTCGGCGTCGAGGATCATGCCCAGGGCAATCCGTGCCTTGTGGCTACCGCCCGGGTTCAGGGATTCAAGCTTGGCGAAGACCTCGATGCCGAGGTCTTCGGAGAATTGTTCCAGGCGCACGATGGGCGTTTGGCCGATGGCGTCGAGTATGGAGTTGTGCAGCATCAGATAAGTACCCCCAGGCCTGTGATCAGTACAAAGGCATGTCGGGTTCGACGTCGCGCACCCAATGTTTCATGCCGCCTTCAAGCACCCGGGTGTTGGCAAAGCCAGCGGCTAGCAAGGTGCTGGCGGCCTGCTCGGCGCGGATGCCGGCGTAGCAGATCAGGTAGTGGGTGTTGTCACGGCTGAGCGTGTCGAGGTGCTCGTCGAGCTGGGCCAGGGGGATGTGCACCACGCCGGGCAGTTGGCATACCTCCAGCTCGCTGGCGTCGCGCACATCCAGCAGGATGTCGGCGCTGCTGCGCTGCTCCAGCAACTGCTTGAGCATCTGGGGCTTGATGTAGTGCTCTGCGGCCAGGCTTGGAGCGCTGCGGATGGCATCGGCACAGACGGTGGCTGGGGGCTGATGTTCTTCACGCAGGTCGGAGCAGCACGGGCAGTCGGCGCGGCGCTTGAAACGGATTTCACTGAACTTCATGGCCAGGGCATCAAAGCGCATCAACCGGCCGGACAAGGATTCGCCCAGGCCAATCAATAGCTTGATCGCCTCGGTGGCCTGGATCATCCCGACCACGCCGGGCAGTACACCGATGACCCCGCCAGCACTGCAATTGGGCGCCAGTTCCGCCGGCGGGGCGTGGGGGTACAGGCAGCGGTAGCAGGGCCCGCCCTGGTAATTGAACACGCTGATCTGGCCGTCGAAACGGTAGATCGCGCCATACACCAGCGGCTTGCCCAATTGTACGCAGGCATCATTGACCCGGTAGCGGGTCTCGAAGTTGTCCGTGCCGTCGATCACCAGATCGTAGGCGCCGACCAGTTCCAGGGCATTGTCGGCGTTCAGCGCGGTGTCGTAGGTGTTGATCCGGATGTGCGCGTTGAGGTCCTGCAACCGGCGCTTGGCGGATTCGACCTTGGGCAGGCCCAGGGTGCTGTTGCCATGCACCACCTGGCGTTGCAGGTTGCTGCTTTCCACCACATCGAAGTCCACCAGGCCCAGGGTGCCGATGCCGGCAGCGGCCAGGTACAGGCTGATGGGCGAGCCCAGGCCGCCGGTGCCGATGATCAACACCCTGGCTTTTTTCAGGCTCAGTTGCCCTTCGCGGCCGACACCCGGCAGGGTGATATGGCGCACATAGCGCTGCACTTCCTCGTTGCTCAAGGACTCGATGTCCATGCCGCCGGAGGTGGCGAGCAGCACTTCGATTTTTGCTTTTTCGGGCAGCGGCTCGTCGGGGCCGATCAGTTCTTCCCCGGCCGTGAACAGGAAGTGTTCCTTGAGCCGGCCGTTGTTCTCGTGGAACAGGTGCGCCCGCAGCTGCGGGTAGCGGGCACAGAGGCCTTCAATGACTTCGCGCAATGTCGATCCGGCACCCTCGAGGGTCGATTCTGGCAACTTGGCCACACGGGCCAGGATGTCGGGGAAAGAGACAGCGTTCATGTACAACTCCGTTTGCAGGTCGTTGAAGGGGTTGAGGGCGAAGTGCGTGCCATCCCAGGCAAACAGCTTCGACCCAAGGGCCTTGCCCTGGCGGACATCCACCACCAGGTAACTGACGGGGTAGATCGGTTCCCCCATGTAGAGGGCCTTGTCCTGATCCTCGTCGCTGAAGTAGGCACCGACATCAGGGTGGGAGTGGTAAATCACCACCACCGGGTTGTCCGTGCGAAAGGCCTTGTTCATCAGCAGCGTGTCGGTCACCGAGAAGGTGTAGCCGTTGGCCGCGCTGCGGGGGTAGGCCTCGGGGTTCTTGCGGTGCAACTCGTTCTGGATATTGCTGCCCAGGTACACGCTGCCGTCGGCAAAGACAAAGCCGCAGCACTCTTCGGGATAGGTGCTGCTGGCGTGGGCGTAGATCTGCTCCAGGGCGGTTTGGCGGAGGACTTCCATGTTTCTCTCGCGTGGTGGGTAAAGGGTCAATTGGGTTTTGCCAGCAGCTTTTCGATCGGCAGCTTGGTGATTGCAAAGCCGGCCAGCAGGATCGCCGAATACAGCATCAGGTCCCGGGACAGTTCCAGGCCTTCGTACCAGGCACCGATGATCACGGCGAACACCGGGAAAATAATGAAGACGAACGACAGGATGATCGGGCTCAGGCGCTTGAGCAGCATGAAGTACACGATAAAACCGCCCACCGACGCTACCAGGCCCAGGTAGAACAGGGCGCTCCAGGACCGCAGGGTGATGGCCTCGAAGGTCGGCGATTCAAACCAGAGGCCGGCGACGAACAGCATCAGCCCGGCAATCCCGATGGGCAGGGTGTTGTAGGTGATCACGCTGATGGCGCTGCCTTTTTGCTTGGTAATGACATAGCACAAGGCATGCATGATCGCGGCGGTCAGAATCGCCAGTACGCCGAAGAACTCGGCATGGTCAAGGTGCAGTCCCTGACTCTTGAGGATCATGTACAGGCTGCCGAAACCGATGCCGATCCCGATGACCTGGGAAAAGTAGATGCGCTCGCGTAGGAACAATGCCGAGAAGATCAGGATAAACACTGGCATACAGCTGAACAGCAGGGCGGTCAGGCCGGACGAGACGTGCATCTCGCCGTAGTTGAGCAGGTAGTACGGCACGCTGAAATAGCACAGGGTCACGAACACAAAGAACCAGCGGCTCTCCCGTGGAAACAGGATTGGTTCGCGCCGCACCAGGGCAAAGCACAGGAACAGCGGAAAGGCGATGAGGAAGCGTAAGCCCGCCGAGGTCAGTGGCGGCACGCTTTCCACCGCGATCTTGATCCCCAGCCAGGTGGTGCCCCAGCTCAGGCAGACAATCAGAAACATCACACTGGTGATCAGGCCAGCCAGCCATTGTTTGTGGTTTTTGGTTTTTTCGGCATTTTCGATGACGGCGGACATTGGCATTGTTTATTGCTTCCCTGAGCCGGAATTGAACTCTATATTGAACTTGTAATTAGAGGTTTCACCCGGTGAATGAACCCGTAAAAGCACACTATTAGGGCGAATGATGGCTGTCAAAACAAATATTGACATGGTGTCAATCATGCGAGAGGGACTGTCCAATGGGCAGGGTGTGAAGTACAAGCGCCTGTCAGATGTCATGGAGCGGGGCATCCTCGAAGGCTTGATCGAACCGGGGCGCAAACTGCCCCCTCATCGGGTGCTTTCCGACAATCTGGGGGTGACCATCGGGACCATCAGCCGTGCCTACGGTGAACTGGAACGCCTGGGCCTGGTGGTGGCACGGGTGGGCGACGGAACATTCGTGCGCAAGCGTGGGATGGAGCGCCAGCGTGACGAAGGCTTTCGCAACGTCAGCGAGGAGCCGCGGCAGTACTTCGATATGAGCCGCAATATGCATATCCCTGGGCAGGAGACCACGTTCCTGGCCCAGAGCTTTGAAACCCTGGCCACCAATGCCAAGTTCCTGCAGGACATCAGTGCCTACACCCCGGACGCCGGCTTGCCCCGCTACCGCGCGGCAGGTGCGCAATGGTTGGTGCAGCGCGACTTTCATCCGATTCCCGAGCAGGTCATCTGTGTCAATGGAGGCCAGCATGGGTTGCTGTGCGCCTTGATGGCGTTGGTGCGCGCGGGCGACACGGTGGTGACCGAGCAGTTGACCTACCCCGGCCTGATCACCGCCGCGCGGATGCTGGGCATTCGCCTGATCGGCCTGGAAATGGATGAGGAAGGCGTGTTGCCAGCAGCCCTGGAGGAAGTCTGTCGTAATCACCGGGTGGCCGCCCTGTACTGCACGCCGACCATCCAGAACCCGACGACGGCGGTGTTGTCGGTTGCCCGCCGTGAGGCACTGGTCAGGGTGTGTCGCGAGCACAACCTGCTGATCCTCGAAGACGAGGCCCACGGTGTGCTGGTGCAAGATCGCCCGCCACCCCTGAGTCACTTTGCCCCAGAGCGCACGATTTTGATCAGCAGCCTGAGCAAGGCCGTGTCGGCCGGCTTGCGGGTGGGGTATGTGCATGCGCCACCGGCGCTGGTCAGTCGCATTTCTGCGGCCCTGCGTTCAACCTGCTGGATGGCCACGCCGGTGACCCTGGAGCTGGCCACGCAGTGGATTGAAAACGGCACGGCAGAGCATCTGCTGCGTCAACAGGTCAGTGAAATCAGCCGCCGCAAGGCGTTGGTCGAAGACCTGCTGAGCGGCCTGGAGTACCGGACTCATCTCAACAGCCCGCACTTCTGGATTGAAGTCCCGGAGCCTTGGCGGGCGTCGGAAATCGAGGCTGAACTCAAGCAGAACAATTACCTGATCGCCACAGCAGAAGCGTTTGCCGTAGGGCAGACGGCGGTGCCGCAGTTTATTCGGGCGAGTATCTGCAATACGTCTGAGGATGATCAGTTGCTGAGGGCCGGATTTGATGCGCTGGCTACGGCGCTGGGGCAGGGGGGGGACCGGTTCCACCTGTAAATGTTGTGGCGAGCGGGCTTGCCCGCGTTGGGCTGCGCAGTAGCCCCAAAACCAGGCCCTGATGAGTGTCTGGTGTGCCGTGTTCTTCCTTATTTAGGGCTGCTTCGCAGCCCAACGCGGGCAAGCCCGCTCGCCACAGGTTATTTGAAGCGCCGCTCAACACCTTTTTCCACAAGGATCTTCGCCGAAATTTCTTCCACCGAAAAGTGCGTGGAATTGATGTGCGCAATGTTTTCCCGGCGGAACAGATTTTCCACTTCCCGCACCTCGAACTCGCACTGGGCATAGCTCGAATAACGGCTGTTGGGTTTGCGTTCGTTACGGATCGCCGTCAGCCGGTCCGGGTCGATAGTCAGGCCAAACAGCTTGTGCTGATGGGTGCGCAGCACCGCCGGCAGTTGCAGGCGCTCCATATCGTCTTCGGTCAGCGGGTAGTTGGCCGCACGGATGCCGAATTGCATGGCCATGTACAGGCAGGTCGGGGTCTTGCCGCAGCGCGACACGCCGACCAGGATCAGGTCGGCCTTGTCGTAGTAGTGGGTGCGGGCGCCGTCGTCGTTGTCCAGGGCGAAGTTGACCGCCTCGATCCGCTCCATGTAGTTGGAGTTATGGCCAATGGAATGGGACTTGCCCACGGAGTATGAGGAATGTTCACTCAGCTCCTGTTCCAGGGGCGCGAGGAAGGTCGAGAAGATGTCGATCATGAAACCATTGGAGGTCGCGAGGATCTCACGGATGTCCTGATTGACGATGGTGTCGAAAATGATCGGGCGCATACCGTCTTTTTCGGCGGCCAGATTGATTTGTTGTACCATGGCCCGCGCTTTATCCACGTTATCGATATAAGGCCGGGTGAATTTGGCGAAGGTGATGCTTTCGAACTGCGCGAGCAGGCTTTGACCCAGGGTTTCGGCGGTAATGCCGGTGCCGTCGGAGATAAAGAAAGCAGATCGTTTCATTTGAGCCTTGGGCCTTAAGCTGATGACGAATCTTGGATATGATAGGCGCGGTTTTGCCGCCCCACAGTGGGCTGCATTCTCACTTATTTTCCAGGTCCAGGCCACAAACGCCGGTAAATGCTCCTACTGAGCCACCGGCGCCCTGAGCTTTTCCAACACAGTTAGTGGAGAGATCACCTTGGTAGAGTACGTAGTTTCCCTCGATAAGCTCGGCGTCCATGATGTAGAGCATGTGGGGGGCAAGAACGCATCCCTCGGCGAGATGATCAGTAATCTTGCGGGCGCTGGTGTTTCGGTGCCCGGTGGTTTCGCCACCACCGCCCAGGCATACCGCGATTTCCTCGAACTGAGCGGCCTCAACGACCAGATCCACGCTGCCCTGGACGCGCTCGACGTCGATGACGTCAACGCCCTGGCCAAGACCGGCGCACAGATCCGTCAGTGGATCATGGAAGCCGAGTTCCCCGAGAAGCTCAACGCAGAAATTCGCACCGCCTTCGCCACCCTGTCGGCCGGCAACCCGGACATGGCTGTCGCTGTGCGCTCCTCGGCCACCGCCGAAGACTTGCCCGACGCCTCCTTCGCCGGCCAGCAGGAAACCTTCCTGAATATCCGTGGCGTGGAAAACGTCATCCGTGCAGCCAAGGAAGTATTTGCCTCGCTGTTCAACGATCGCGCTATTTCCTACCGTGTGCACCAGGGTTTCGACCACAAACTGGTGGCCCTGTCTGCCGGCGTGCAGCGCATGGTGCGTTCGGAAACCGGGACTGCCGGCGTGATGTTCACCCTGGACACCGAATCGGGCTTCCGTGACGTGGTATTTATTACCGGCGCCTACGGCCTGGGCGAAACCGTCGTACAAGGCGCGGTCAACCCGGACGAGTTCTACGTGCACAAGCACACCCTTGAAGCCGGCCGCCCGGCGATCCTGCGCCGCAACCTGGGCAGCAAGGCTATCAAGATGATCTACGGCGACGAGGCCAAGGCCGGTCGCTCGGTGAAAACCGTTGATGTCGACAAGGCCGAGCGCGCGCGTTTCTGCCTCAGCGATGCCGAAGTCAGCGAATTGGCCAAGCAGGCGATGATCATCGAGAAGCACTACAAGTGCCCGATGGACATCGAATGGGCCAAGGATGGCGACGACGGCAAGCTGTACATCGTCCAGGCCCGCCCGGAAACCGTGAAAAGCCGTACTTCGGCCAATGTCATGGAACGCTACCTGTTGAAAGAAACCGGCACCGTGCTGGTGGAAGGCCGTGCCATCGGCCAGCGCATCGGCGCGGGCAAGGTGCGGATCATCAAGGACGTGTCCGAGATGGACAAGGTCCAGCCAGGTGACGTGCTGGTCTCCGACATGACCGACCCGGACTGGGAACCGGTGATGAAGCGCGCCAGCGCCATCGTCACCAACCGTGGCGGGCGTACCTGCCACGCGGCGATCATCGCCCGTGAACTGGGGATCCCAGCGGTTGTCGGTTGTGGCAACGCCACCCAATTGCTCAAGGACGGCCAGGGCGTTACCGTTTCCTGCGCCGAAGGCGATACCGGCTTCATCTTTGAAGGTGAGCTGGGCTTCGATATCAAGCAAAACTCCATCGACGCCATGCCCGACCTGCCGTTCAAGATCATGATGAACGTCGGCAACCCCGATCGCGCCTTTGATTTTGCGCAGTTGCCGAACGCCGGTGTGGGCCTGGCCCGCCTGGAATTCATCATCAACCGCATGATTGGCGTGCACCCCAAGGCCCTGTTGAACTACGACGGCCTGCCGGTGGAAATCAAGGACAGCGTCGACAAGCGCATTGCCGGCTACAACGATCCGGTAGGTTTCTACGTCGAGAAGCTGGTGGAAGGCATCAGCACCCTGGCGGCGGCGTTCTGGCCGAAGAAAGTCATCGTGCGCCTGTCGGACTTCAAGTCCAACGAATACGCGAACCTGATCGGCGGCAAGCTTTACGAGCCGGAAGAAGAGAACCCGATGCTGGGCTTCCGTGGCGCCTCGCGTTATATCAGCGAAGCATTCCGCGATTGCTTCGAGCTTGAGTGCCGCGCCCTCAAGCGTGTACGCAACGAGATGGGCCTGACCAACGTCGAGATCATGGTGCCCTTTGTGCGCACCCTGGGCGAAGCGAGCCAGGTCGTTGACCTGCTGGCCGAGAACGGTCTGACCCGTGGTGAAAACGGCCTGCGCGTGATCATGATGTGCGAGCTGCCGTCCAACGCCATCCTCGCCGAAGAGTTCCTGGAATTCTTCGACGGTTTCTCCATCGGCTCCAATGACCTGACCCAGTTGACCCTGGGCCTGGATCGCGACTCCGGGATCATCGCGCACCTGTTTGACGAGCGTAACCCTGCGGTCAAGAAGCTGCTGGCCAACGCCATCCAGGCTTGTAACAAGGCCGGCAAGTACATCGGGATCTGCGGCCAAGGCCCTTCCGATCACCCGGACCTGGCCAAATGGCTGATGGAACAGGGCATCGAAAGCGTCTCGTTGAACCCCGATTCCGTGCTGGAAACCTGGTTCTTCCTGGCTGAAGGTCAAGCCTCGGCGTAATTGCCATTTGCCGGCCAGCCAGTTTGGCTGGCCGGCATTTCTCATTCTGTACAGGGCGGAACTCCTACCGGACGCCGCCCTTTTTTGTGCAAGAACATTATGCAAAGCAGCAGCAACCTGTTTCCCGTCGCCTTGATCAGCGCTGAGCGTCGTGGCGACCTGAGTGAAGATGTCTATCGCCTCAAGCCTGGCAACAGCCCGGACGGCACCGTAGAACTGGCGGTGACACGCCTGGGCCTGGCCGATGTCGCGCAAAGCCGTGGCATACCGGTGGTGTTGGTGCATGGCAGCTTTTCCAATCGGCGGTTCTGGTATTCGCCCAAAGGTATTGGCCTGGGGGCGTACCTGGCGCGCCAGGGCTTTGATGTGTGGATCCCGGAGATGCGCGGCCACGGGCTTTCCCGACGCAACCACGACTACGCCAAGAATCGCGTCGCCGACTATGCTCGTTACGACTTGCCAGCCATCGCCGCTTTTGTGCGTGAGCAAAGCGCGCAGATTCCGCACTGGATCGGCCACTCGCTGGGTGGTACGACCTTGGCGGCAGCCTTGGGTGGCCAGTATCTGGGCGCGCCGGCTGTCGCGTCGGTGGCGCTGTTTGGCTGCCAGGTCAGTCGTACTTACTGGCCGTTGAAAATTCCGCCGGTGGAGTGGGGCGGGCGCTTGATTCTGAAGCGTTTTGCCCAACTCTCCGGTTCGCGGCTCAAGCGCGGGCCGGAAGATGAGCCCATCGGCCTGGCCTTGGAAAGCATGCGCTGGCACGGTTTGTTCGGGCGTTTTGGCGATGCTGAGCGCGACTGGTGGAAAGGCCTGGCTGAGGTCGATGTGCCGCTGCTGGCCGTGAGTGCCGCAGGCGATCATCAAGACCCGGACTGGGCCTGCCGCAAGCTGTTTGATCAGGTCGGCAGCGAGCACCGCCAATACCTGTGCCTGGGGCGCAAGCAGGGGTTCAGCGGTGATTTCGGGCATGTCGAAATGCTGGTCAGCAAAGCCGCCCAGGCCGAAGTATGGCCATTGGTGCAGCGTTGGTTGAATGATCCACTGACACCTTTGGTCGGCTCGCAGGCGCCTGTGCTCGGGAGCATCTGAGAAAAGGCTCTGCCAAGGGCGTTTCACTCGCGGTGGCTTGCGGCTAAGATATGACGCTTCGGGATGTTTTGGTCATATTCAGTCGCGCAGTGGCTATTGCGTTACGGTCTGGTGGGTCTGATCATGGTCGCCCGCGCAGTGGCAGGGCTTAAAGAATGCCCCTTGCGATGCGTTTTCCTGATGTAGCTGTGGATGTTCGACACCTTCTTTCACCGACAGGAGCTTCTCGATGAACCATTACGTTACCCCCGACCTGTGTGACGCCTACCCGGACCTGGTGCAGGTGCTGGAGCCGATGTTCGCCAACTTTGGTGGCCGGGACTCCTTCGGCGGCCAGATCGTGACCGTCAAGTGTTTTGAAGACAACTCACGGGTCAAGGAACAGGCTGAGCTGGACGGCACCGGCAAAGTGCTGGTGGTCGACGGTGGTGGTTCGCTGCGCTGCGCCTTGCTCGGCGACATGATTGCTGATCGAGCGGCGAAAAATGGCTGGGAAGGCTTGGTGATCTACGGTTGTGTGCGTGACGTTGACGTGTTGGCGCAGACCGACCTGGGCGTGCAGGCCCTGGCCAGCCACCCGAAAAAGAGTCATCGCCAGGGTGTGGGCGACCTGGGCGGGGCCGTGACTTTTGCTGGCGTGACATTCCGTCCGGGCGAATACGTCTACGCCGACAATAACGGCGTGATTGTTTCGCCCAGCCCGCTGAAAATGCCGGAATAACCGCAGTAGTCGATGGGGTGAGGATGTTCGAGGAAGAAAACGCGCAGTGGGGGCTGGTGCATGCCCTGGTGCTGGACGGTAAAGGTGGTGCGCGTTCGATTGCCCGGACCGAGCTTGACGACCTGCAACTGCAGCCCCAGGAAAGCCTGTGGCTGCATTGGGACCGCAGTCATCCCCAGACCCAGACCTGGTTGCGCAAATCCAGTGGCCTGAGCGAATTCGCCTGTGACCTGCTGCTGGAGGAGAACACCCGCCCGCGGCTGTTGCCGTTGCCGGACGACGAATTGCTGCTGTTTCTGCGCGGGATCAACCTCAATCCGGGGGCTGAACCGGAAGACATGGTGTCGGTGCGTATCTTCGCCGCGGCTGAACGGGTCATCTCCCTGCGTCTACGACCCTTGCGCGCCACCGACGAGTTGCTGGTGCAGTTGGCGGATGGAAAAGGCCCCAAGAGCGCTTCCGAGCTGATCTTGTACATGGCGCAGTACCTGACTCATAAAGTGCAGGATCTGGTCAGCGACCTGTCTGAAATCGTCGATATTGAAGAAGAAAAACTGGATGCCGACGAACGGTATACACCGGAACATGGCAACGTCCTGCAGATCCGTCGGCGTGCTGCTGCGCTCAAGCGTTTTCTGGCTCCGCAGCGGGATATTTTTGCGCAACTGACACGCATAAAATTGCCCTGGTTTGTCGATGACGATGCCGACTATTGGAATGAATTGAATAACAGCCTGACCCGTTACCTGGAAGAGCTGGAACTGAGCCGGGAGCGCGTGGGGCTGGTGCTGGAGGCCGAGGATCGGCGTTTGAGCGTGCGTATGAACCGCACCATGTACCGCTTCGGGATCATCACCGGGATCTTTTTGCCGATGAGTTTCCTGACCGGTTTGCTGGGGATCAACGTCGGGGGGATTCCGTTCTCCGAGAGTCCCTATGGATTCGTGGTGGCCTGCCTGTTGATGGTGTCAGTGGCCCTTGGACAATGGTGGTTGTTTCGACGTTTACGCTGGGTTTGACCTGAACGTGACCTGAACGCTGGGAGAGGTCATGTGACCCGACGAATTTTGCCCTCGTCTTTTAATTCACTTGCGAGAGGTCCCTATGCACGATCCGTTTGAACAGTCTTTGCGTGACATGCTTAACGCTTCGCCGTCCAACCGTGACGACGATGCTTGCCTGGGCCGCGTACTGAAAACCGCCAATCGCCAGGTAGGCGCGGGCGACCTGTTTGGTCTGCTCGGCCGCTGGGTGCCGGCACTGATGATGGCGCTGAACAATGGTTCGGCCCATGTATCACCTGTTTCTCGTCGTAAACCTATTGCTCGCACTGCTGATAAGGCTGATTGAATATGGAACTTGATCTCTGGACACAGAGTCTGGTCACTGCAATGACTGCGTTGTGGACCAAGGTGGCGAATTTCATTCCCAACCTGTTTGGTGCGCTGGTGCTGGTATTGCTGGGTTTTGTCGTGGCCAAGCTGCTCGACACCCTGCTCTCCAAATTACTCGCCAAGCTGGGCCTCGATCGCCTGATGGCTGGGACCGGGTTGACCAAGCTGCTGGGGCGCGCCGGGCTGCAAGTGCCGATCTCGACGCTGATCGGCAAGATCGTCTATTGGTTTGTTTTGCTGATTTTTCTGGTTTCTGCGGCGCAATCACTTGGACTTGAGCGAGTTTCAGCTACGCTCGACATGCTTGCGCTGTATTTGCCGAAAGTATTCGGCGGCGCGCTGGTGTTGCTGGTGGGTGTGTTGCTGGCGCAACTGGCCAATGGGCTGGTGCGCGGCGCTGCCGAGGGTGTAGGCCTGGACTATGCCGGCGGCCTGGGGCGAATTGCCCAGGGCCTGGTGATCATCATCAGTATTTCGGTGGCGATCAGCCAGCTGGAGGTCAAGACTGACCTGCTTAACCATGTGATTGTGATCGTTTTGATTACCGTTGGTCTGGCCGTTGCGCTGGCCATGGGGTTGGGAAGCCGGGGAATTGCCGGGCAGATTCTTGCGGGAATTTATGTGCGTGAGTTGTATCAGGTGGGGCAACACGTGCGTGTTGGCGAGGTCGAAGGGCAGATTGAAGAGATCGGTACGGTGAAAACCACGGTGCTGACCGATGATGGCGAACTAGTGTCGCTGTCCAATCGGGTTCTGCTGGAACAGCAGGTCAATAGCCGCTAACCCGGTAACCCTGCTAATGTACGCCGCCGCAAACTTGGGTATCCAGGCTGTGGCGGACATTGACCTGACTGTCGGCACGACTTGTTTTGAATAAAGCCCAAACGCTGTCCACGCGCTATGACCCCCGTGAGCTCTCTGATGAGGAGTTGGTCGCGCGCGCGCACACGGAGCTGTTTCACGTAACACGCGCGTACGAAGAATTGATGCGCAGGTATCAACGCACTCTGTTCAACGTTTGTTCAAGGTATTTAGGGAACGATCGTGATGCGGATGATGTCTGTCAGGAAGTGATGCTCAAGGTGTTGTATGGCCTGAAGAACTTCGAGGGTAAATCGAAGTTCAAAACCTG
Organism: Pseudomonas sp. MF5691; assembly: GCF_016405645.1. Lineage (NCBI taxonomy): Bacteria > Pseudomonadati > Pseudomonadota > Gammaproteobacteria > Pseudomonadales > Pseudomonadaceae > Pseudomonas > Pseudomonas sp. MF5691. The sequence continues at coordinate 110,121 of NZ_JAEKDC010000010.1, read as the reverse complement.
GCTCTACAGCATCACGTACAACGAGTGCATCACGCAGTATCGTAAGGAACGGCGAAAGCGTCGCTTGATGGACGCGTTGAGCCTTGACCCCCTTGAGGAGGCGTCTGAAGAAAAGACGCCGGCACCCGAGGAGAAGGGCGGGCTTGATCGCTGGTTGGTGCATGTGAACCCAATTGACCGGGAAATTCTGGTGCTACGATTTGTCGCAGAACTGGAATTTCAGGAAATTGCTGACATTATGCATATGGGTTTGAGTGCTACAAAAATGCGTTACAAACGTGCTCTTGATAAATTACGTGAGAAATTTGCGGACAGTACTGAAACTTAGTTCGGTGCAAATATCTCTTACGTGTAGGCAAGTTCTGTTAGACTTGTCGCCGAGTTGTCCCCCGGTATGTGGGACTGCTTTACAATCACCAGATGGGGATTTAACGGATGAAACTGAAAAACACCTTGGGCTTGGCCATTGGTTCTCTTATTGCCGCTACTTCTTTCGGCGTTCTGGCACAAGGCCAAGGCGCAGTTGAAGGCGAGCTGTTCTACAAGAAGCAGTACAACGATAGCGTCAAGCACATCGAAGACGGCTTCAATCCTGGCGCTCGCATCGGTTACTTCCTGACCGACGACCTGTCCTTGAACTTGTCCTACGACAAGACCAACCACACCCGTTCGACTGACGGTACTGGCAACCAGAAGATCAAAGGTGATACCGGCAGCCTCGTTGCTCAGTACCACTTCGGTCAAGCTGGCGTCGACTCCCTGCGTCCATACGTAGAAGGTGGTTTCGGTCACCAGAGCCGTGGCAACGTACGTGCTGACGGCCACACCGGTCGCGATCAGACTACTTTCGCTACCGTTGGTACCGGCGTTAAGTACTACTTCACCAACAACCTGTACGCTCGTGCCGGTGTTGAAGCTGACTACGGTCTGGACAACGGCAAGTGGGACTACTCCGCACTGGTCGGCCTGGGCGTAAACTTCGGCGGTAACGCTGGCGCAGCTGCTCCAGCTCCTACCCCAGCACCAGCTCCAGAGCCAGTTCCAGAGCCAGAAGCTCCGGTTGCTCAGGTTGTTCGTGTTGAGCTGGACGTGAAGTTCGACTTCGACAAGGCCGTTGTTAAGCCTAACAGCTACGGCGACGTGAAAAACCTGGCCGACTTCATGGCTCAGTACCCAGCTACCAACGTAGAAGTTGCTGGTCACACTGACTCCGTCGGTCCAGACGCCTACAACCAGAAGCTGTCCCAGCGTCGTGCTGACGCTGTTAAGCAAGTCCTGGTTAAAGATGGCGTAGCTCCTAGCCGTATCACTTCGGTTGGTTACGGCGAATCCCGCCCAGTTGCTGACAACGCAACTGAAGCTGGTCGCGCTGTTAACCGTCGTGTAGAAGCGTCGGTTGAAGCTCAAGCTCAGTAATTACTGAGTGCTAGAAAAAAGCCCGGCTTAGGCCGGGCTTTTTTTCGCCTGCCATTTGCCTCAGGCGCTTGCCAGCAAGGCGGCTTCCACGGCTGTGGCTGCTACCGCGCCGATCACCAGGATGGCTGGGCTCTTCAAGGCAAACCCCTGGGCATCCTCCTGCATGCGCGCCAGGGAACTGCGGCATTCGCGCTGCTGGGGCATCGAGGCGTTCTCGATCATGGCCACCGGCATATCTGCGGCCATGCCTCCTTCCAGTAACTGCTGGGCAATCTCTGCAAGCTTCGCCACACCCATGTAGACCACCAGTGTCGTGCCACCCTCGGCCAGTGCCCGCCAATTAAGGCTGCTGTCGTCCTGGGTATGGGCGGTGACAAGCGTCACGCCACGACTGATTCCCCGCAGTGTCAGCGGTATGTCGCAGTTTGTTGCACCCGCCAGCCCGGCCGTGATGCCATTGACCAACTCCACGCTGACCCCTCGCTCCTTCAGCCAACTGGCCTCTTCGCCGCCGCGTCCGAAAATGCACGGATCGCCGCCCTTCAGGCGCACCACGCATTTACCCTGGCGCGCATAACGCAGCATCAAGCGATGAATGAAATCCTGGGGTGTGGAACGGCACCCCCCGCGCTTGCCGACGGTAATCACCCGCGTACCGGGGCAATGCTCAAGTACCGCCGGGTTGACCAGATCATCAATCAGCACCACATCGGCCTCGTGCAGGGCCCGTACGGCCTTGAGGGTCAACAACTCCGGATCACCCGGGCCTGCGCCCACCAGCCAGACTTTTGCATTCATAGGTATTGCCCTCACACACTGATAGCGATTGGCTGCGAGGTGCTTGCCAATAGCCGTTTGATTTCGGGGACGCAGGAGCCACATTGCGTGCCGCAGCCCAATGCTTGTTTCAGCCCGTCCAGGTTCAGGCCGCGGCCGATGCCGGCGCATATCGCGCTTTCACTGACGTTTTTGCAGTTGCAGAGAATTCTATTGCTGGTCGTTCCACCACCGGGCGGCGCGCTTAGCGGTGCCAGCAGCCAGCGGCGTAACTGTTCGTCGGCGCGGCCTTCCAGCCACAGGCTTTGCAGCCAGTGGCGGGCGAGGGTTTCGCCGGCCAGGCGGATCGCGGTGATCCGGCCTTTCTCGATCCTTACCCGTTTACCGATGGAACGGCGCGGGTCGTCATAGGCCATGACCGGGCCGTCATTGAGGCCCAGCAATCGGTCGATGCTGTTGAGCAGTTGCAGGTCCGGTGCTTCGGTATGGGCAGCCCGCACCAGCAGGGCCGGCCGCTCACGCCCGGTCAGGCTCAGGCTGACGTAGGCAAACTGCTCACAAAGGGGGCGCAAGGCTTCGAAGTGTTGCTGCACATCGCCCTCGATCAGCGCGAACAAGTGCCAGGGCAATTGCACGGCTTCCAGGCGTACGCCGCTGTGTTTGAGTTCCGGCTGTTTCGACAGTGGGTCGAACGCCGGCTGGGTCAGCGCATTGACGCCACCCTTAAGGAAGCGATCGCCCCAATGCATCGGCAGGAATGCCTGGCCGGGTCGCACGCTGTCATCACTGGTCACCGCCACAATCACGTTGGCGCGACGGCTTTTGAGGTTGACCAGGTCGCCTTCCTTGAAACGGTGCCGGCGCAATTCGTCCGGGTGCAGGCTGAGCGATGCTTCGCTGACATGGCCAAAGAGTTGCGCCGCCGTGCCAGTACGGCTCATGCCATGCCATTGGTCACGCAGGCGGCCGGTGATCAGGGTCAGTGGAAAACGCGCGTCCCGCTGCTCTTTGGCGGCGCGATAAGGATCAGCGACAAACTGCGCACGACCACTGGCGGTCGGGAAGATGCCATCGGTGTACAGCCGTGGCGTGCCGGCCTGGGCCTTTGCGGGAAACGGCCATTGCTGCGGGCCGATGCGGTCGAGCAGGGCGTGGCTGAGGCCCGACAGGTCCAGGTCCTGACCACGGGTCAGCTGTTTGTATTCATCAAACACCTGCGCGGGCGTTTCAAAGGCAAACAGGCCGGTTTTTTGAGGACGCAAGCGGCGCTCCAGGCGCTGTGCGAAATCCACGGTAATCGCCCAGTCTGGTCGCGCTTCACCCGGTGGGGCGATGGCTTGGCGCACGTGGGAAATGCGCCGTTCGGAGTTGGTCACGGTGCCTTCTTTCTCGCCCCAACTGGCGGCGGGCAACAACAGGTCGGCAAAGGCGGCGGTTTCTGTGGTGCGGAAGGCTTCCTGCAACACCACGAACGGGCACGCGGCCAGGGCCTGGCGCACGTTGTTCTGGTCTGGCAACGATTGCGCGGGGTTGGTGCAAGCGATCCACAACGCTTTGATCTTGCCGGCCTGTATCTGCTCGAACAGTTCAATGGCGGTCAAGCCGGTGCTGCAGGGCAGTTGTTCAACCCCCCAGTAGGTGGCCACTTCGGCGCGATGCTCGGCGTTGCCGGCGTCGCGATGGCCTGGCAGCAGGTTCGACAGGCTGCCGGTCTCCCGGCCGCCCATGGCGTTGGGCTGGCCGGTCAGGGAAAAGGGCCCGCAACCCGGGCGGCCAATGGTGCCGGTGGCCAGGTGCAGGTTGATCAGCGCACTGTTTTTAGCGCTGCCAGCGGTGGACTGGTTCAACCCCATGCACCACAGCGACAGGAAGCTGGGCGAGGTGCCCACCCACTGTGCGCACTGGCGCAGTTGTTCGACACTGATCCCACACAATTGCGTGACCATCTGTGGCGTGTAGTCATGGACCAGCCGCTTCAACTCGACCAGACCCTCGGTATGAGCCTGGATAAAGTCGCGGTCGATCCAGTCTTCCCACAGCAACAGATGCAAAATCCCATGGAACAACGCCACATCAGTACCGGGCAGGATCGCCAGGTGCATATCCGCCAAGTCGCAGGTGTCGGTGCGCCGGGGGTCGATGACCAGCACTTTCATCTCGGGTCGGCGTGCCTTGGCCTCTTCCAGCCGGCGAAACAGTACGGGGTGGGCGTAGGCCATGTTACTGCCGACGATCATCACGCAATCGCTGGCCTCCAGGTCCTCATAGCTGCACGGCGGCGCATCGGCGCCCAGGCTGCGCTTGTAGCCGACCACTGCCGAAGACATGCACAGCCGGGAATTGCTGTCGATATTGTTGGTGCCCACCAGGGCCCGCGCGAGTTTATTGAAACTGTAGTAGTCCTCGGTCAACAGTTGCCCGGAGATATAGAACGCCACGCTGTCGGGGCCATGCTCGGCGATGGTGTCGGCGAATACATTGGCCGCGTGTTCCAGGGCCGTGTCCCAGTCGGTGCGGCCGCGGGCCAGCTCTTTGCCCAGGCGCAGCTGCGGGTACAACGCCCGCGCCGTCAGATCGCCGGTCAGGTGCAGGCTGGAACCCTTGCTGCACAACTTGCCGAAGTTGGCCGGGTGTGCCGGATCGCCGCTGACCCCGAAGATCTGCGTGCCATCGTGCTCGATCAGCACGCCGCAGCCGACCCCGCAGTAGCAGCAGGTCGATGCCGTGACCTGGCGGTTCATCAACCGGCGTCCCGCAGGGCCAGCATCACCCGGCCGTTTTCCACCCGGGCGTGGTGATGGTGGGCGCAGCCGATATCCGGGGCCTGGGCTTCGCCGGACGCCAGGTCGATCTGCCAGTTGTGCAGCGGGCAGGCCACTCGTTTGCCATAGATCAGCCCCTGGGACAGCGGCCCGCCCTTGTGCGGGCAGCGGTCATCGAGGGCGAACACTTCATCGTCACTGGTACGGAAAATCGCGATTTCCCCTTTCGGGCCACTGACAATGCGCGAGCCCAGGGAGTTGATTTCTTCGAGGGCGCAGATATCCAGCCAGTTCATAGCACTACCTCCAGCTGTTTGACGGCGATGGTGTCGAATTCCTTCTTCAGCAGCGGCTGCTCCAGGCGCTCTTTCCACGGGTCTTGTTCAAACGACAGGGAGAATTGCAGGCGCTCATTGAGGGCCTGGCGCCGCGCCGGGTCTTCCAGCACGGCCTTCTTGATGTGGTCCATGCCCACCCGTTGCAGGTAGTGCACGGTGCGCTCCAGGTAGAAGGCTTCTTCGCGGTACAGCTGTAGGAAAGCGCCGTTGTACTCACGTACTTCTTCGGCGGTCTTGAGCTTGACGAAAAACTCCGCGACCTCAGTCTTGATCCCGCCATTGCCGCCGATGTACATCTCCCAGCCCGAGTCGACGCCGATAATGCCCACATCCTTGATTCCGGCTTCCGAGCAATTGCGCGGGCACCCGGACACCGCCAGCTTGACCTTGTGGGGCGACCACATATTGAACAGGTCATGTTCCAGCTCAATGCCCAGTTGCGTGGAGTTCTGCGTGCCAAACCGGCAGAACTCGCTGCCAACACAGGTCTTCACGGTGCGGATGGATTTGCCGTAGGCATGCCCGGACGGCATATCGAGGTCTTTCCACACCCCGGGCAGGTCCTGTTTCCTGATGCCCAGCAAGTCGATGCGCTGGCCGCCGGTGACCTTGACCATCGGCACGTTGTACTTGTCGGCCACATCGGCAATCCGGCGCAGCTCGGAAGGATTGGTCACACCGCCCCACATCCGTGGGACTACCGAGTAGGTGCCGTCTTTCTGAATGTTGGCGTGGGCCCGTTCGTTGATCAGGCGCGATTGCGGGTCGTCCTTGGCTTCGCCCGGCCAGGTGGAAATCAGGTAGTAGTTGAGTGCCGGGCGGCAGGTGGCGCAACCGTTGGGCGTACGCCAGTTCAGGTAGCTCATGGTGTCGGCGATGGTCAGCAAGTGCTGGTCGCGAATGGCCTGGCGGATTTGCCCGTGATTGAGGTCGCTGCAGCCGCAGATGGCTTTTTCGCTTTTGGGTTTGACGTCGGCGGCGCCGCCCACGGTGTTGATCAGGATCTGCTCCACCAGCCCGGCACAGGAGCCGCAGGAGCTGGCGGCCTTGGTGTGTTTTTTCACCTCATCGACACTGAACAGGCCCTGTTCCTGGATCGCCTTGACGATGGTGCCCTTGCACACCCCGTTGCAGCCGCAGACTTCGGCGTTGTCGGCCATGCTCATGGCTTTGTCCTGGCCTTGGTGGCCTACATCGCCCAGGGCGTTTTCGCCGAACATCAGGTGATCGCGGATCTCACCGATGCCATGGTTCTCACGGATCTGCCGGAAATACCAACCGCCGTCGGCGGTATCGCCGTACAGGCAGGCGCCGACCAGTATGTCGTCCTTGATCACCAGCTTCTTATAGACGCCGCCGATAGGGTCGGAAAGGGTGATGGTCTCGGTGCCTTCGCCGCCCATGAAGTCGCCAGCAGAAAACAGGTCGATGCCGGTGACTTTCAGCTTGGTCGAGGTCACCGAGCCTTTGTAAGTGGCGAAGCCCAACTGCGCCAGGTGGTTGGCACACACCTTGGCCTGCTCGAACAGCGGCGCCACCAGGCCGTAGGCAATCCCACGATGGCTGGCGCACTCGCCGATGGCATAGATGCGCGGGTCGTAGGTTTGCATCGTGTCGTTGACCAGAATCCCACGGTTGCACGGGATGCCGGACTGTTCCGCCAGCTCGGTGTTGGGGCGGATACCGGCAGCCATCACCACCAGGTCAGCCGGAATCACCTCGCCATTTTTGAACTGCACCGAGCCCACGCGACCATTGCCGGCGTCATGCAGGGCCTGGGTCTGCTCGCACAGGCGAAACACCAGGCCCCGGCTTTCCAGTTCGGTTTGCAGCAACTGGCCGCTGGTCTTGTCCAACTGGCGTTCCAGCAGCCATTCGCCGATATGCACCACGGTCACGTGCATGCCGCGCAACATAAGGCCATTGGCCGCTTCCAGGCCCAGCAAGCCGCCACCGATGACCACCGCGTGCTTGTGGGTGCGGGCGGTGTCGATCATGGCCTGGGTGTCGGCGATATCGCGGTAGCCAATTACACCCTGCAAGGTATTGCCGGGGATCGGCAGGATAAACGGGGTCGAGCCGGTGGCGATCAGCAGGCGATCGTATTCGGCTTCCGTGCCGTCTTCGGCGATGACTTTGCGCTTGACCCGGTCGATCTGCACCACCTTGCGGTTGAGCAGCAGCTTGATGTTGTTTTGCAGGTACCAGTCCAGGTCGTTGAGCACGATCTCTTCGAACGTCTGCTCACCGGCCAGCACCGGTGACAGCAGGATGCGGTTGTAGTTGGTATGGGGCTCGGCGCCAAAGACCGTAATGTCATACAGCTCGGTGCTCAGCTTCAGCAGTTCTTCAAGGGTGCGAACCCCGGCCATGCCGTTGCCGATCATCACCAGTTTGAGTTTCTTCATGTCGTTCTCCGCAGTGGCTCGACAAATCACGCGCAAACAAAAAAGGCGTCCCGCTAGTTGCCTAGCGAGGACGCCTTTGTCCTGGTCCCGTTCTCTCGGGAAAGCCCCACCTTCGTCGTTGAAGGGTGGGCTGTATGTGGGGGTGTTGCAGAAGCTAATGCAGTGGTTGTGCCAAGTCGCGCAACGCCGGGTTTACTGGGGTTTTAGTGGATGCTCCAAGGTCTTTACGCACCATTTAAAGGCGGGATGCCCACAACTGGCGCACCTGCCTCCTATAGGGATAACAGATACAGCAACAGCAGATTGATCAGCAACGACACCAACGCCAGGGTTTGCCAGACCTTCAGCGGCTCGCGCTCCAGCAGTGGCCGCGGGCGCAGGCTCAGTTCGCGGCGGTCGGCCTGTTCCAGCACCAGCAGCCATTCCTCGGCGGTTTCGTAACGTTGGACCGCCTGTGCCGCCACCGAGCGCTCCAGGCTCTGCTGCAACCAGTCGGGCAGGTCGGGTCGATAACGGCTGGCACTGACTGGTGTGTTGAAGCGGGGGCGCTGGAACGCTTCGATTTCACCGTAGGGATAATGCCCGGTCAGCAGGTAATACAGGCTCACGCCGACGCTGTACAAATCCTGCTGCGGTGTCGGACGTTCGCCGCTGAAGGCTTCGGGCGCGATAAAGCTGGGGGTGCCCGGCAACAGGTGAGCGCGGTCTTCGGATAAGCCGGGGCAATAGGCCAGGCCAAAATCCAGCACCCGCAGTTCGCCGTCTTCCCCCAACAGCAGGTTTTCCGGCTTGATGTCACGGTGCAGGATTTGCCGGCGATGCAGCATGCCCACCGCCCGCAGCAAGCGCTCGGCGATGGACTGCCATTGCGCCAGCGGCAAGGGGCCTTGCTGCTGGAACAGTTCGGCCAGGGTCTGCCCGCTGTATTCACGCATCACATAGTACAAATGCTGACGCCCGCCGCCCGGATGGACTTCAGGAAATGCCCGTCCCGCCACCCGGCGCAAAAACCATTCTTCCGCGAGCAGGGCCTGGGCCGCATCGTTGTCATCGTCGCGACCCGGGGCCAGGGTTTTCAGCAGCCAGGCTTGCTGCTGGGTATCACGTACCCGATACAGCAACGACTGCCGACTGTGCGCCAGCACGCACTCCACCTGCCAGCCTTCAAAGGCTTGCCCGGCCTTCAACGGCGGCGGCAGTGGCCACTGCTGCAACTGCACCAGCGCATCACCCAGGGTCGCGGCGCCAAGCTGGTCGATGCGCACCAGCAGGGCGCTGGCATTGTCCTGGCTACCCGCCAGGTGCGCCGCATTGACCAGGGTGTTCACGGCCAGATCCAGGTCGGCCTGTTCGCGCAGGATCGCGCGGATGCTGTGATCGGCCAGGGTCGCCCATACCCCATCGCTGAGCAGCAGGAAGCACTCGCCCTGGCGCAGTTCACCGTCGAGAAAATCCACCACCAGATGCTGGTCCAGGCCCAGGGCGCGCTTGAGCACATGCTGCATGCCCGGTTGCTCCCAGACATGTTCTTCAGTGATGCGCTGCAACTCGCCCGCGAACCAGCGATACACCCGGCAGTCACCGACATGGGCCAAGGTAAAACGCTGGCCGCGAAACACCAGGGCACTGAGGGTGGTCAGCAACGGCTGGCCGCCGCCATTGGCCTGCAGCCAGCGATTTTGCGCGAGCAACAGGCGGTCCAGGGCCTGGGCCACGCCCCAGGTTTGCGGCGTGGCGTAGTAGTCCAGGGCCAGGGCCTGCAAGGTCGAGCGCGCGGCCAGGCCGCCGTCGGCGCATTGGCTGACACCATCGGCGATGGCACACAGATAGCCCTTGCTCGCGGCCAGCTCCGGGGCCGGGGTGACCAGGCGCAGGGCGTCCTGGTTTTCCGCGCGCGGCCCAGTGGCGCTGGCCTGGGCCACGCTCAGTTGCAGGCTCATCAGACCCGCGCTGCGGTGACGGCAGCCGAACCCCAGGTGGTCCTCCAACGCCGCTTCACGCCATACAGGCCGAACCACGCCAGCACGCCCAGGCTGGCGAACAGCCACAACGCCAACTGATAGCTGCCGGTGCTTTGCTTGATTGCGCCCATACCCGCAGCCAGGGCGAAACCGCCGATACCGCCGGCCATACCGATCAACCCGGTCATCACGCCGATCTCCCGGCGAAAGCGCTGGGGCACCAACTGGAAGACCGCGCCGTTACCGGCCCCCAGGCCGAGCATGGTGCATACGAACAGGGCCAGTGCAGCGTAGGAACTCGGTAGGTTGAAGCCCACTGCCGCGATGCACACCACCGCCACGCCGTACATACCCAGCAGGGTGCGGATCCCACCGAACCGGTCGGCCAGGGCACCGCCCAGGGGCCGCATCAGGCTGCCGCCGAACACACAGGCGGCGGTGTAGTAGCCGGCAGTGACCGGGCTCAAGCCATATTGGTCGTTGAAGTAGCCGGGCAGGGCGCTGGCCAGGCCGATAAAGCCACCGAAGGTCACGCTGTAGAAGAACATGAACCACCAACTGTCGCGGTCGCCCAGGGCCTTGAAGTAGTCGGCCATGGATTTGGCTTTCGGTCGCTCAGGCGCATTGCGCGCCAGCCAGGCGAATACGATCAAGGTCAGGACCAGCGGGATCAGGGCAAAGCCAAACACGTTGCTCCAGCCAAAGGCGGCGGCGATCAGCGGCGCCAGCAATGCGGCGAACACCGTGCCGGAATTGCCCGCACCGGCGATGCCCATGGCCTTGCCCTGGTGTTCGGCGGGGTACCACTGGGAGGCCAACGGCAGGGCCACGGCAAACGAGGCCCCGGCCATGCCGAGAAACAGCCCCAGCAGCAGCGCCTGTTCATAGCTGTGGATCCCCAGTTTCCAGGCACAGAACAGCGCCACAATCACGATCACCTGGCCGATCAGGCCGGCGGTCTTGGGCGACAACTTGTCTGCCAGCATGCCCATCAAGAAGCGCAGGATCGCGCCCGCCAGGATCGGTGTGGCAACCATCAGCCCGCGTTGCTGGGTGGTCAGTTGCAGGTCGGCGGCGATCTGCACCGCCAGCGGGCCCAATAGATACCAGACCATGAAACTCAGGTCGAAATACAGGAACGCGGCAAACAAGGTCGGGGTGTGCCCGGATTTCCAGAAGCTTGATTTCATCACGCACCTCAGATTGGGGGTCTTGTAGAAGGCCTGGTGATGGAACGGCCAGCGAAGGCCGCCCCACCCAAACGAAAAAACGCCGCCACCGGGTTCGCCTGGGCAAACCGGATGTGCGACGTCTTTGTCGTGGAGGGGCAACCGCCGTTGGCTACCTGGGGTGTTTGGTTTGCAAGTCTTGCGCCAATCGTGACACTGCCATCGCGGGCAAGCCCGTTTCCACAGTGGGCGAGGGTAGTTGTGTGTCTCAGCCTAACAATTCACTCATGGCAATAATCTGCTCGGCCACCTGGATCAACTTCTGCTGGCGGCTCATGGCTTGGCGGCGCATCAGGGTGTAGGCCTGTTCTTCATTGCAGTCCTTCATTTTCATCAGCAAACCCTTGGCCAGCTCGATGCGCTTGCGTTCCGCCAGTTGCTGGTCGCGGGCCTGCAGCTGCGCACGCAGGGCCTGATCGCTCTCGAAGCGTGCCATGGCCACATCGAGGATCGGCTGCAGGCGCTGGGCCTGGATGCCCTCGACGATGTAGGCACTGACCCCGGACTTGATCGCCTGGCGCATCACGTTGGGGTCATGTTCGTCGGTAAACATCACGATGGGGCGGGGCTGGTCACGGCTGACCAGCACCACTTGCTCCATCACATCGCGGCCGGGTGACTCGGTATCGATCAGAATCACATCCGGGCGCACCGTTTCGACGCGCGCCGGCAGGTCGATGGTCAGGCCGGACTCGTCGATCACCTCAAAACCGGCCTCGGTCAGTGCACTTTTGAGGCGCCCGACTTTGCGTGGGGTGTCATTGATCAGCAGGATTCGCAACATGGCTGGCCTCCCATCAGCGCAAGGCGTGGCGGACGACATCGTCGGCCAGGGCATGCAGGCGGAAGCTACGGGCGTAGGCAGCCGGATCCGAGCCATCCCAGACCTTGCCGTCGATCAATTGGCTGCTGCGCATGTCCGCGCCCCAGGCTGCCACACCCACCGCCGTCGCGGCCTGGCGGTAGAGGTCCAGTTGCTGCACCTGCCGGGAAACGGCGAGGTAGTCAGGGTCGTCACGCAGCAGGCCCCAGCGGCGGAACTGGGTCATGAACCACATGCCGTCGGACAGGTACGGCAGGTTGACCTCGCCACCGCCATGGAAGCGCAGCGCGTGCACGTCTTGCCAGTGGTTGCCCAGGCCATCGTCATAAGCCCCGAGCAGGCGCGGTTCGATGCAGTCGAGTGGGGCGTCCAGATATTCCCTGGCGCTGAGCAGTTGCGCGGTGGAGCGGCGGTTCTCCAGGCTGTCGTCGATAAAACGGCTGGCCTCCAGGATCGCCATTACCAGCACGCGGGCGGTGTTGGGGTATTGCTCGACAAACGCCTGGGTGCAGCCCAGGACTTTTTCCGGGTGATCCGGCCAGATCGCCTGGCTGGTGGCCAGGGTAAAGCCCTGGTTCTGCTGCACCGCGCTGGCGCACCAGGGTTCGCCCACACACAGGCCGTCAATCCGCCCGGCCTGCAAGTGCGCGACCATCTGCGGCGGCGGCACCACCACACTCTCGACATCGCGCAGCGGATGAATGCCTTGGCTGGCCAGCCAGTAATACAACCACATGGCGTGGGTGCCGGTGGGAAACGTCTGGGCGAAGGTGAGTTTTGTCCGGCTTTGGTGCACCTTGCGCGCCAGTGCCTCAGGACTGGTCACGCCCTGGTGCTGCAGGCCCTGGGACAAGTTGATGCCCTGGCCGTTCTGGTTCAGGCCCATCAGCACCGCCATGTCGGTTGGCGCCACGCCGCCGATGCCCAGGTGCACCGCATAGATCAGGCCATACAGGCTGTGGGCGGCGTCCAGTTCGCCGCTGACCAGCTTGTCGCGCAGGCCGGCCCAGGATGACTGGCGCTTGAGGTTCAGCGTCAGCCCGTACGGCTGGGCAAACCCCTGGGTCGCCGCGACCACCAGCGAGGCGCAATCGCTCAAGGCCATGAAGCCCAGGTCGAGGCTGCTCTTTTCCGGGGCATCGCTGCCGTTGACCCAGGCCAGGGGGTTATTGGCCTGGCTGTTGCCCACCTGATCACTCATCAACACCTACCTTCTGTGTGAAAAAAGGCGTCGTTCCGTAGGGCGGCTTGCAAGCCTCCTGCAGGTAACGACGCCTTTGTGCTTGAGCCCGTTCCGTCGTTGGTGCGGGCCGCGATACACAAGACAAAGCAAGGCACATGCCACGGCGCAGGGCGTTCCGTGGTTGATCAGGTTTTCATCAAGATTGCATTGCGCGGGCCTTTCACTATGGCGCTCCTTCGGGCAACACCCTTCAGGAAACCCCGCGTGCTTCTTGATCAATCTATCGCAGCGACCTGCGCTGCCTTTTTGCAGCGCTGGCTGCTGGGCGGGCTGTTGATGCTCGCTGCCCTGCCAGCCATGGGCGCGACCTACCTGGCGTTGGATGAAAGCCTTTCGGGCTTCTTCGCCCGGCTTGCGGTGCCCTTGGGGCAGCCCATCGTGGTCAGCAAGCGGGCGGCGGGCAAGCGCATCACCGGGCAATTTGATTTTGCCGACGCGCAAGCGGTCCTCGAGACGGTAGCGTTGCAGCACGAATTGATCTGGTACAGCGACGGCCAGGTGCTACATCTCTACGACGCCAGCGAGGCCAAGAGTTCCGGGGTGATTCTGCGGCACATGAGCGTCGACAGATTGCGTGTGGTCATGCGGCGCGCGGGGCTCGACGAGGCGCGCTACCCGCTGCGCAAGGCCGGTGCGCGATTGTTTTATGTGTCCGGGCCCGCCAATTATGTTGATCACGTATTGCGCCTGGCCCAACTGATGGACCGCCAACGCCCGGCACGGCGCCAGGCGTTACCGGAAGTCGGTGTCGTGCAGGTGCTGAATCATGACGTGGCAGACCACCAGTACGACATGGGGCCGCAAAAAATCACCGTGCCCGGCATGGCAACGCTGGTCGAGCGTCGGCTTGCCGAGCTTGGGCGCAAGGCCGGCACTGGCGCAGCGGTAATCGCCTACCCACAGGTCAACAGCCTGTTGATCAAGGGAAGCGCGCAGCAGTTGCGGTTTATCAAAGAACTGGTGGCTGAATTGGATACACCCACGGCTCCCGTGATGGGCTCTGTTTCGACCCCCCTGAGCTCTGATCAATACGAGCGCGTCCGGCGTGCATTTGCTCGCATCGCCGAGCAATGAAAGCAGGCATTACCTATGGCGAACGGGGGCTGTTGACCTCGAAAGTTCCTACGAAACACTCCCGGAAAACTTCGAAGCACAGGGTTTTTTCCTAACGTGCAATTGGCTGCGGGTTTCTATAGTCGCGATATCTCCAGGCGGTGCGATATCAATATTCAAGGCGCCGCGTATGTCAGACAGGAACAGAGGTTTGCATGGTTGCTGCAGTTGAGGGCTTGGTCAGGGGCTCCCTCGCCTTTGGTCATTGGAAGTTGCAGGGTGATGGCCGGCTGACCGCCGAAGGTCGCGACATTCAGTTACCCCCCAAGGAATGTCATGTGTTGCGCTTGTTGCTGGCCACGCCCGGCGTATTGGTGACCAAGGACTACCTGCTGGAGCAGGTCTGGCCCCATATCGACATCGCCGAAGAGTCCCTGACCCGTTGTATCTACTCATTGCGCAAGCAATTGGAGGGCGATAGGCGGTTGATCGCGACAGTGTATGGCCGCGGTTATCGCTTCAATGGCCGGGTAAGGGTGCTCGAGCGGCATGGCCAGGCAGCGCAAGGTGCGGGTGCTCCACGGCGTGCTTGCCCGGCCTGTGGCTGGTACGCCGAAGCGGCTGTCGAGCAGGCATGAAACGAGCCTGCAGGCTGGGGCTGCTGTTACTTATCCTGGGCAAGGCGAGTGAGGCCGGGGCTTATTGTTGGGCCGAGGCCGCCCGCCAATACGATATCGAGCCGGAGTTACTGCAAGCCATTGCCGCCGTGGAGTCCGGCTATCGCGCCGAGGCCATGAACTACAGCAATAACAATGGCAGCCGTGACATCGGCCTGATGCAGATCAACAGCATTCATCTGCCGCGCCTGCTCAAGCAGGGGATTACCGAGCAGCGTCTGTTGGATGAGCCGTGCCTGTCGGTGGAGGTGGGGGCGTCGATTCTGGCCGACTTCATCAAGCAGTTTGGTTACAACTGGACCGCCGTGGGCGCCTACAACGTCGGGCCTGGGGCAGGGGGCGAGCGTGATGCGCTGCGCCTGCGTTATGCGCAGAAGATCTGGGCGCGCTACGAAGAGTTGATGCAGCATCGAAACGGATGATCGACCGGCGGTGTGCCATGCCTCGCACGTACCCGCCACCCCGGCTATAATCGCCGCCACCTTTCGCCGCCATCCGAGTCAAGCCCGCCCATGTATACCCTGGCCCGCCAGCTGTTGTTCAAACTCTCCCCGGAAACTTCCCACGATCTGTCCCTGGACCTGATCGGCGCGGGTGGCCGCCTGGGGCTCAATGGCCTGGTGTGCAAGGCGCCGGCAAAGATGCCGGTCTCGGTGATGGGGCTCGATTTCCCCAACCCGGTGGGCCTGGCAGCTGGCCTGGACAAGAACGGTGCTGCCATCGACGGCTTTGCGCAGTTGGGCTTCGGTTTTGTCGAGATCGGCACCGTCACGCCGCGTCCGCAGCCGGGCAATCCCAAGCCGCGCATTTTCCGCCTGCCGGAGGCCGAGGCGATCATCAATCGCATGGGGTTCAACAACCTGGGCGTCGATCACCTGCTGGCGCGGGTCCAGGCCGCCAAGTACAAGGGCATCCTCGGGATCAATATCGGCAAGAACTTCGACACCCCGGTGGAACGTGCGGTAGATGACTACCTGCTCTGCCTGGACAAGGTCTACGCCCATGCCAGCTATGTGACCGTCAACGTCAGCTCGCCCAACACCCCGGGCCTGCGCAGCCTGCAGTTTGGCGACTCGCTCAAGCAACTGCTCGAAGCCCTGCGCCAGCGCCAGGAAGACCTGGCGGTACGCCATGGCAAGCGCGTGCCCTTGGCGATCAAGATCGCCCCGGACATGAACGACGAAGAAACCGTGCTGGTGGCCCAGGCCCTGGTGGATGCGGGGATGGATGCGGTGATTGCCACCAACACCACCCTCAGCCGTGCCGGCGTTGAAGGCCTGGCTTTCGGTGACGAGGCGGGTGGGCTTTCCGGCGCGCCGGTGCGTGACCAGAGCACCCATATCGTCAAGGTGCTGGCGGCCGAGTTGGCCGGGCGTTTGCCGATCATCGCCGTGGGCGGTATCACCGAAGGCAAGCACGCCGCCGAGAAAATCGCCGCGGGTGCCAGCCTGGTGCAGTTGTATTCCGGGTTTATCTACAAGGGTCCAGCGTTGATTCGCCAATCGGTGGACGCCATTGCGGCGAGCGGGCTTGCCCCGCGTGGGACTGCAAAGCAGCCCTGAAGCTGCTGCTGCGCAGGGGTTTCAAGCCCATAAAAAAGGGCTCCTCGAAGGAGCCCCTGGGCCGAAGCCCGCCGCCCGGATGGGGCGTGCGTGGTTAAGTTGTTACATTCTTCAAGGTGGTTGTCGGAATTACGTGCCCTGATTAGCCGACGGCGTGAAGTTCGTTGAGTCTGTGGATCCCCGCAGTGCCGGTCATACCGTCCCAGTTGTCGCCGCGTCCTTCGCGCCAGCCGTTAATCCAGGCTTGGCGTACTGACGGTAGAGTAAATGGGCAAAGCTCACGGGATTTGCCATGAACGCCATACTGATATCCGCGTAAAAATGCTCTTTCCAACGGATCACGCTTAAGTCTTCTCATAGGGTGTTTCCCTCACTTGTTGACTGTCTTGATATCCTTCGGCCTCGTCCGAGGCCGGGCAGAGTTTTTCTGCCGTTGGTGTGGCTCGCTGCCGGCGTGGCGAGCCTCTGTGTCAGCGTCGTTGTGGCGCTAACCTGTGTTGAGTTCTAACCAATAGGTCACATGGTTTCAATGATCGTTTTGTCATAAGCACGTAACGATAACGATGCTATAGCCATAAGCTGGGATGGCTTTTCGCCCCATTTATTGGGCAAAGCCAGCTATGATGTGCCCTGTATAGAGGATGGGTTTAATCCTTTAGTGAGAATACCCGCCGCTTGCAGTCGGTTATTATTCGACGAAGGGTCAGAATATTTCCTTTTGTTGCTCAAATTATCTCTCTGCCCCGGCAATCAAGGCCCTGCAGGTCTGGACACCGGGGTGGAACGGCACACATTCGTGCCACGCGAGCGCTCTTCAAGAAAAGCGCTTGATTGAAAACCGAACGCGCGATGCGTCGCCCGTTCACTTATTGCTGAAAAGCCTGGAATCCCCATGTCGGACCGTTACGAACTCTTCCTCACTTGCCCCAAGGGCCTCGAAGGCCTGCTGATCGAGGAAGCCGTCGGGCTTGGCCTTGAAGACGCCCGCGAGCACACCTCGGCTGTGCGCGGCATGGCCGACATGGAAACCGCCTACCGCCTGTGCCTCTGGTCGCGCCTGGCCAACCGTGTACTGCTGGTGCTCAAGCGCTTCCCGATGAAGGATGCCGAAGACCTGTACCACGGGGTGCTGGATATCGAATGGCAAGACCATATGGTCCCTGACGGCACCCTGGCGGTGGAGTTCAGCGGCCACGGTTCGGGCATCGACAACACCCACTTCGGCGCGCTGAAGGTCAAGGATGCGATTGTCGACAAGCTGCGCACCCCGACCGGTGAACGCCCGTCCATCGACAAGATCAACCCCGACCTGCGCATTCACCTGCGCCTGGACCGTGGCGAAGCGATCCTCTCCCTCGACCTGTCCGGCCACAGCCTGCACCAGCGCGGTTACCGCCTGCAGCAGGGCGCGGCACCGTTGAAGGAAAACCTCGCGGCGGCAATTTTGATTCGTGCCGGCTGGCCGCGCATTGCTGCTGAAAACGGCGCGTTGACTGACCCGATGTGCGGCGTCGGTACCTTCCTGGTGGAAGGTGCGATGATCGCCGCCGACATGGCCCCCAACCTTAATCGCGAGCAGTGGGGCTTCACCGCCTGGCTTGGCCACGTGCCGGCCCTGTGGAAAAAACTCCACACCGAGGCCAGCGAGCGTGCGGCCATCGGCATGAACAAGCCGCCATTGTGGATCCGCGGTTACGAAGCCGATCCGCGCCTGATCCAGCCTGCGCGCAACAACATCGAGCGTGCCGGCCTGAGCCACTGGATCAAGATTTACCAGGGCGAAGTCGGCACCTTCGAGCCGCGCCCGGACCAGAACCAGAAAGGCCTGGTGATCTGCAACCCGCCGTACGGCGAGCGCCTGGGTGACGAAGCCAGCCTGTTGTACCTCTACCAGAATCTCGGTGAGCGTCTGCGCCAGGCGTGCATGGGCTGGGAGGCGGCGGTGTTCACCGGCGCCCCGGACCTGGGCAAGCGCATGGGCATTCGTAGCCACAAGCAGTATTCGTTCTGGAACGGCGCGTTGCCGTGCAAGCTGCTGCTGATCAAGGTCAACCCGGACCAGTTCGTCACCGGCGAGCGCCGCACCCCGGAGCAGCGCCAGGCCGAACGTGAGCAGGCCGCCTACGACCAGGCCCCGACCGAGCCGCAAGAGCGCCAGTACAACAAGAACGGTAACCCGATCAAACCTGCGCCTGCACCGGCGCCAGTGGTTGAGCAGGCGCGCTTGAGCGAAGGCGGGCAGATGTTTGCCAACCGCCTGCAAAAGAATCTCAAGCTGCTGGGCAAGTGGGCCAAGCGCGAGGGTGTCGATTGCTACCGCGTGTACGATGCCGATATGCCGGAATACTCCATGGCCATCGACCTGTACCACGACTGGGTGCACGTCCAGGAATACGTGGCACCAAAGTCCATCGACCCGGAAAAAGCCTCGGCGCGCATGTTCGATGCCCTGGCCGCCATTCCCCAGGCGCTGAACATCGACAAGAGCCGTGTGGTGGTCAAGCGCCGCGAGCGTCAGAGCGGCACCAAGCAGTACGAGCGCCAGAGCGCCCAGGGCAAGTTCACCGAAGTCAGCGAAGGCGGGGTGAAGCTGCTGGTCAACCTCACTGACTACCTGGACACCGGTCTGTTTCTCGACCACCGCCCGATGCGCATGCGCATCCAGAAAGAAGCTGCCGGCAAGCGCTTCCTCAACCTGTATTGCTACACCGCCACCGCCAGCGTGCACGCAGCCAAGGGCGGCGCGCGCAGCACCACCAGCGTCGACCTGTCGAAAACCTATCTGGACTGGGCGCGCCGCAACCTGTCCCTCAATGGCTTCTCCGACAAGAACCGCCTGGAGCAGGGCGATGTGATGGCGTGGCTGGAAGCCAGCCGTGATGAGTTCGACCTGATCTTCATCGACCCGCCGACCTTCTCCAACTCCAAGCGCATGGAAGGTGTGTTCGACGTCCAGCGTGACCACGTGCAATTGCTCGACCTGGCCATGGCCCGCCTGGCGCCGGGCGGGGTGCTGTATTTCTCCAACAACTTCCGCAAGTTCCAGTTGGAAGACAACCTGGGCGAGCGCTATGCCGTCGAGGAAATCAGCGATAAAACCATTGATCCGGATTTTGCCCGTAACCCGAAAATCCATCGTGCCTGGAAAATCACCGCACGCTGATCGACCTTGAAGCCGCAAGCCTGGATTTTTCCGGGCTCGCGGTTTTTTTACGCTGGTCAAAAGAGGGCTCGATGGCTATAACTAACCTCTTAGCCGAAGTAGCGCTCCTGCACGCTGGTGTTTCGAGTTTTGCCTATGCCGTTGCAAGCCGTCCGCCCGAAAATACTGGGATTTATCAGCGAGCAGGCATCCGCTTGGCTGGTGGCATTGGTGGTCTTGCTGGTGGGGGTGGCGCTCACCGCCGTGCTGGCGCTGACCACGGCCGATCGGCATCACCAGCAGGTCCGCCAGCGTTTCCAGTTATTGGTCAACGAGCGCTATAGCCGCCTGGAAGAGCGTTTCGAAGACCAGGAGCAGCGCCTGGGCAGCCTGCAGCGTTTTTTCGTCAACTCCCATGATGTTTCCCGCGAAGATTTCGATGGGTTCGCCCAGCCGTTGCTGTTGCGCGCCCGTGCCTATGCCTGGGCGCCCCGGGTAGCGCGTGATCAGCGCCGGGCGTTCGAACAACAGGTGTCACGCCAGCGTGGCGCGCCTTTCTCCATTCGTGAGTTGAATGAAGCCGGGGCGCTGGTACCGGCGCACGAGCGTGACGAGTACGTGCCGGTGTTGTACAGCCAGACCCAGAGCATCCTCGGCTCGCCCTTGGGGTTTGACCTGCTGGCCCAGCCGTTGCGCCGCTCGACGATCGAGCGGGCGTACCGTTCCGCAACCATTGCCGTATCCCAACCGATGTCGCTGGTGGGGGTGGAGCCGGCGTATACCATGGGCGTGTTGCTGGTAGCACCGGTCACTCGGCCGCCCACCGCGCAAATGCCCTACAACGAACCCTACGGTTTCGTCATGGCGGTGATCAGCATGCGCCAATTGGTAGCCGACGGTTTGCCCAAGCCCGCGCGGGATAACCTGGTGATGCAGATTGTCGACACCTCCGATACTCAACAGCAGGTGCTGTATGAGTCGGACAATCCCGTGGGCGATAGCAGCCTGGAGTCGATCCGCCGGCTGACCCTGGGCGATCATGTCTACGCCTTGAGCCTGCGTCCCAGCCAGGTGTTCGTGCAGGCCAATCACTCTTCGACGAGCAGTATCCTGGCCATGGGCGGTTTGCTCAGCCTGTTGCTCAGTGCCTTGCTCTATGTGCTGGTCAGCCAGCGGCAGCGGGCGCTGAGGCTGGTCCAGCAGCGTACGGGGCAATTGCACCAGCGCGAGTATGAGTTGCGTGGCGCCCATGGCCAGTTGCGCAGCGTGCTCAACGCCGCGACCCAGGTGGCGATCATTGCCACGGACTTGCGGGGCGTGATCAGCACGTTCAATGCCGGCGCCGAGAAGATGCTGGGTTATCAGGCCGACCAGGTGCTCGGTCACATGACCCTCGAAAGCCTGCACCTGGCGCCCGAACTGGAAGCCCGTGCGGTGCAGTTGAGCCAGGCGCTGGGCAAACGGATCATGCCCGGCCAGGCGATGCTGGTGGAGGGCAGCGACAGCCTGCATGAGGCCCGGGAGTGGACGTTGGTGCGCCAGGACGGCAGCCAGTTGACCGTGAATATGCTGGCCACGGCATTGCTTGACGAGCATGGCTTGTGGATCGGGCACCTGGCGATCTGCCTGGATGTCACCGAGCAGAAACGCGCGTATGAGGCCCTGGCGGCGCGGGATCGTTTGCTGAAAAAACTCAGTGCCCACGTGCCGGGCGGGATCTTCCAGTTCACCCTCGAACCCAATGACAACTGGCGGTTTATCTACGCCAGCGATGGTATTCGCGATATCTACGAAATCGACCCGGGGTTGCTGCAACAGGATGCCAAGCAAGTCTTCGAGCGTATTCATCCCCAGGACGCAGAGCGCATCCGCGCCTCTATCCGCCTGTCCGCGCTGCAGTTGAGTCACTGGCGCGAAGAATATCGGGTACAACTGCCGGGCCGGGGCCTGCGTTGGATCCGTGGCGAGGCGACGCCGGAAGAGTTACCCGGTGGCGGTACGCTATGGCATGGCTATGTGTCGGATATCTCCGATCTCAAGCGGGTGGAAGAAGAGTTGCGGGCACTGTCCATCACCGATTCGTTGACGGGTATCCATAACCGTCGCTACTTCCAGGATCGGCTGAAGGCCGAGATGAGTCGGGTGCGGCGTACGTCGGGGTCGCTGGCGGTGATCATGCTGGATATTGATCACTTCAAGCGCATCAATGACCAGCATGGGCACGCGGCGGGGGATGGTGTGCTGCAGGAGCTGTGCCGGCGTATCAGCCTGCGCCTGCGCCGCAGCGATGTGTTCTGCCGCCTCGGCGGCGAGGAATTCATGGTGCTGTGTCCCAATACCGATGGTGTCCAGGCCTACAGCCTGGCCGTTGAGTTGTGGGAAGTGCTGCGCAGTACGCCAATGGACGGCGTCGGCACGGTGACGGCGAGTTTTGGCGTAGCCAGTTGGCGGGTCGATGAGGGCGTGGATGGCTTGTTGCTGCGCGCGGATTCGGCGGTGTATGCGGCCAAGCAGGCGGGCAGGGATCGGGTCGAGGCGCAGCGGTTGCCTGCCTGAGCACCGTATACCTAATGTGGGAGCGGGCTTGCTCGCGATGACGGTGTATCAGTCGCCAGATGTATTGACTGACACACCGTCATCGCGAGCAAGCCCGCTCCCACATTTAGTCCGCAGTGGTTGCAAAAGGTTGGTAAGCCAACCGCTCTATAGGCCCGGCGCAGCCGCCGCCAGCTTCGGCTGGCGATACAGATCCAGCAGCACCTGGTCCAGCACCGACGATGCACCCCACGGCTTCGGATCGTTGAGAATCGCCACCACCGCCCAGGTATTGCCATTGTTGTCACGGCTGAAGCCGGCAATCGCACGTACTGTGTTCAGGGTGCCGGTCTTGACGTGGGCTTCGCCGCGCAGGGCTGTGGTTCTCAGGCGCTTGCGCATGGTGCCGTCACTGCCGGCAATCGGCATCGAGCTGATGAACTCGGCCGCATACGGGCTTCTCCAGGCGGCCTGCAGCATAGTCGCCATTTCCCGGGCGCTGACCCGTTCGGCACGGGACAGGCCGGAACCGTTCTCCATTACCAAGTGCGGAGCCGTGATGCCTTTTTTCGCCAGCCACTGGCGGATCACGCGCTGTGCTGCCCTGGCGTCGTCGCCGTCGGCATCGGTGCGGTATTGCGCGCCGAGGCTGAGGAACAGCTGCTGGGCCATGGTGTTGTTACTGTATTTATTGATGTCGCGGATGATCTCGGCCAAGTCCGGGGAGAACGTCCGGGCCAGGACCTTGGCGGTTTTCGGCACCGGGGCCAGCACATCGCGGCCCTGGATCGTGCCGCCCAACTCTTTCCAGATCGCGCGCACGGCGCCGGCGGTGTAGGTGGCATGGTCGAGCAGCGACAGATACGTCTGCGAGCTGCAGCCATCGCCCAACTGGCCGCTGACGGTCACGGTGACACTGCCGTCGGCGGCGGTGACCGGGTTGTAGCGCACATCACCGGTGCACTGCTTGGCGTTGCTGGCCTTGACCTGATTGTCGATCTGGATGCTGGCAATCGGCGGTTCCACCGAGACCAACACCTTTCCCGAATCATTGCGGGTCACAAAGCGCAGGGCCTTGAGGTTGACCAGCAGGGCGTCCGGCTTGACCAGGAACGGCTTGTTGGCATCGTTGCCGTCGTCGTTGAACTCCGGCAGTTGGGGCTGGATAAAGAAGCCGCGGTCCAGCACCAGGTCGCCGGTGACTTGCTGTACACCATTGGCGCGCAGGTCGCGCATCAGCAGCCAGAGCTTTTCCATGTTCAGCTTGGGATCGCCGCCGCCCTTGAGGTACAGGTTGCCCCGCAGGATGCCGCCACTGAGGGTGCCGTCGGTGTAGAACTCGGTTTTCCACTGATGGTTGGGGCCGAGCATTTCCAGGGCCGCGTAGGTGGTGACCAGTTTCATGGTCGACGCCGGGTTGACCGACACGTCAGCGTTGAACACCGTGGCGCTGCCGGGGCCATTGAGCGGAATCATTACCAGGGACAGGGCATTGTTCTGCAGTTTGGCTTTCTTCAGGGCTTCCTGGACTTTGGGTGGCAGGGTGGTATTGATCGGGGCGGCGGTGACCGAGAGCGCCAGGGGCAAAAGGAAACTGGCGAGTAATATTGGACGCAAGGATTTGATCATAAGAAGTAAGACCCTACTGCAGAGGAGGGTGAATATAGCGGGGGCTATGTAAGAAAATCCCCCAGTGGTCATGAAAGTGTCGGCATTATGCCCCAAGGTGGGGCTACTTGTGCCTCAACCATAGCTGCAAATGATGGATTTTTTTCGCGCTATCGTGCCACCCGTCTTGGATTGCCGGGCAATTCGCGCCTTAAACTGGTAGAGTGCCGGCCGTTAATACTTAAGAGGATTGTTCCAATGGCGACTAACCGTTCCCGGCGTCTGCGCAAAAAACTGTGCGTTGATGAATTTCAAGAGCTGGGTTTCGAACTGAACCTGGATTTCAAAGAAGGTTTGGACGACGAAGCGGTTGACGCTTTCCTCGACGCCTTCCTGACCGAAGCGATGGATGGCAATGGCCTGGACTACGTGGGCGGCGATGACTTCGGTCTGGTCTGCAAAGCCACCCGTGGTTCGGTCAACGAAGAACAGCGTGCAGCGGTTGAAGCGTGGCTCAAGGCTCGCCCAGAGCTGACCCGCGTTGAAGTCAGCGAACTGCTGGACGCCTGGCATCCAGAGACACCGGTTAACCCGGCTGTCTGATGTCATGAAAAAGCGACCCGCCCGGGTCGCTTTTTCGTTTCAAGGTATTAAATTCAGGCCTTGCGCCAGTTCAGAATCACCAGCGTCAACACCCCCGCCACAATCCCCCAGAATGCCGAACCGATGGAAAACAGCGTCAACCCCGACGCCGTGACCATAAAGGTGATCAGTGCTGCTTCCCGTTCCTTGGGCTCATTCATGGCAATGCTCAGGCCATTGATGATCGAGCCGAACAACGCCAATGCGGCAATCGACAGCACCAACTCCTTGGGCAATGCGGCGAACAACGCCGCCAAGGTCGCGCCAAATACCCCGGCAACCCCGTAGAAAATCCCGCACCACACGGCGGCGGTGTAGCGCTTGTTGCGGTCCTCATGGGCATGGGGGCCGGTGCAGATGGCCGCGCTGATGGCGGCCAGGTTGATGCCGTGGGAGCCAAACGGCGCGAGCACCAGTGAGGCCAGGCCGGTGGCGGTGATCAGCGGTGAGGCGGGCACGTCGTAGCCATCGGCGCGCAATACCGCGACCCCGGGCATGTTCTGCGAGGTCATCGCCACCACAAACAACGGAATGCCGATGCTGATGGTCGCCGCCAGGGAAAAGTGCGGCGTGGTCCACACCGGTGTCGCCACTTCCAGGCTGAACCCGCTGAAGTCCAGGAGCCCCATCAGCCCGGACAAGGCAGTACCGATCAGCAGCGCCGCCAGTACGGCATATCGGGGCGACAGGCGCTTGATGATCAGGTAGGTAAAGAACATGCCCAATACCAGGGCGGTACGGTGCTGCGCGGCGACGAAAATCTCGCTGCCGATCTTGAACAGGATCCCGGCCAGCAGCGCGGCGGCCAGTGAGGCAGGGATTTTCTTCACCAGTTTTTCAAAGCTGCCGGTGAGGCCACAGATCGTCACCAGTACCGCGCAGGTGATGTAGGCGCCAATGGCCTCGCCATAGCTGACCCCGCCCAGGCTGGTAATCAACAGCGCCGCGCCGGGGGTCGACCAGGCAATGGTGATGGGCGTGCGGTAGCGCAGGGACAGGCCGATGCTGCACACCGCCATGCCGATGGAAATCGCCCAGATCCACGAGGAAATTTGCCCGGTGGTCAGGCCGGCAGCCTGGCCGGCCTGGAACATCAGCACCAGGGAGCTGGTGTAACCGGTCATCATGGCGATAAAGCCGGCGACAATGGCCGAAGGCGAAGTGTCGGCCAGTGGGCGCAGCGGCGCCTGGGTCGCGTCGGTCATGGGGCGGTGTTCCTTGTACCTGGGAAATCGTGGAATCAAGCCTAAACTCAAACGTAACTGACTGTTGCAATACAGCCGGTGGCGCAAACAGCCGTACAGTGTGTTGGCGCAACGGGTTGTGTACAATGTGCGCTGTTTTTACGCGATACTTGCCAGCGACCGCTGTACTCTTATTACAGTCAACGTCAATTCGCCGCCGTTCTCCCGACCCGAGTGCCCATGAACGAACAGTTGCAGCCCCTCAAGAAACAGCCGCGAGCCGGTAAGGCCGGTCGCAGTGGAACCCAGGACGATATCGTCTACGCGCATATCTTCGAGGCCATCCTCGAGCAACGCCTGGCGCCCGGTACCAAATTGAGTGAAGAAGCACTGGGCGAGATCTTTGGCGTCAGCCGCACCATCATCCGTCGCGCACTGTCGCGCCTGGCCCATGAAGGCGTGGTGTTGTTGCGCCCCAATCGGGGTGCGGTGGTGGCCAGCCCAAGCGTCGAGGAAGCCCGCCAGGTGTTCCTGGCCCGGCGCCTGGTCGAGCGGGCGATCACCGAATTGGCGGTGCAGCATGCCTCGACCGAAGAGCTGGCCGAACTGCGGCAGATGGTCAATGACGAGCGCGACAGCTTCTCCCGTGGCGATCGCGGCGCGGGTATCCGGCTCTCTGGCGAGTTCCACCTGAAACTGGCCGAAGCGGCAAAAAATGCCCCGCTGATCAGTTTCCAGCGCAGCCTGGTGTCCCAGACCTCGCTGATCATCGCCCAGTATGAAAGCGGCAACCGCTCACACTGTTCCTATGACGAGCACACCCAGTTGATCGATGCCATCGAGGCTCGGGATGTGGGGTTGGCGGTGAACCTGATGATGCACCACATGGATCACATCGACAGCAAGCTCAACCTCGATGAGGAAAGTGCGTCGGATGATCTGCATGCGGTGTTCTCACATTTGCTGCAGACCAAGAAGCCGGGTCGCTCCTCTATAAAACTGTAAACCCCGTTCAAACTGTGGGAGCTGGCTTGCCTTAATGCCAGTCAGTCAAGCGCAGATCCCCTGTGGGAGCGGGCTTGCTCGCGAAAGCAGTGGGTCAGTCAACATCAATGTTGGCTGGGCCGAGGTCTTCGCGAGCAAGCCCGCTCCCGCATTGGTTTGTGGTGCCCTTCAAAATCAGCGTTGATGCACCAGTTGGCCCGCTGCATACGTCTGCATCACCGCCCGATCATCCCCCAGCGTCATCAGCACAAACAACGTCTCGGCAATGTCCTTGGCCTGCTTCAAGCGATAGCTGAGCAGTGGCGTGGCGTTGTAGTCCAGTACCAGGAAGTCGGCATCGGTGCCCGGCTGCAGGGTGCCGATCTTGTCTTCCAGGCGCAGCGCTTTGGCGCCGCCCAGGGTCGCCAGGTACAGCGATTTGAACGGGCTCAGGCGTGCGCCCTGCAATTGCATGACCTTGTAGGCCTCGTTCAGCGTCTGCAGCAGCGAGAAACTGGTACCGCCCCCCACATCCGTGCCCAGGCCCACGTTGAGCTGGTGCTTCTCGGCCATCGGCAGGTTGAACAAGCCGCTGCCGAGGAAGAAGTTCGATGTCGGGCAGAACGCGACCGCTGAACCGGCTTCGGCCAGGCGCGCGCATTCGTCGTCGCACAGGTGTACGCCATGGGCGAATACCGAACGTTCCCCCAGCAGCTTGTAGTGGTCGTACACGTCCAGGTAGCCGCTGCGCTCCGGGAACAGCTCCTTGACCCATTGCACTTCCTGCAGGTTTTCACTGATGTGCGTCTGCATGTACAGGTCCGGGTATTCCCCCAGCAACTGCCCGGCGAGGGTCAACTGTTCCGGTGTGCTGGTAGGCGCGAAGCGCGGCGTAACAGCGTAGTGCAAACGGCCTTTGCCGTGCCAGCGTTCGATCAGCGCCTTGCTCTCCTGGTAGCCGGATTCGGCGGTGTCGGTCAGGTAGTCCGGCGCATTGCGGTCCATCATCACCTTGCCGGCGATCATGCGCAGGTCGAGCTTCTCGGCAGCCTCAAAAAATGAGTTCACCGATTGCGGGTGCACACTGCCGAACACCAGGGCGGTGGTGGTGCCATTGCGCAGCAGTTCCTTGATAAAGATATCCGCCACTTCTTCGGCGTGGGCTTTATCGGCGAACTGGCTTTCACAAGGGAAGGTGTAGGTGTTGAGCCAATCCAGCAGTTGTTCGCCGTAGGCCCCGACCATGCCGGTTTGCGGCAGGTGGATATGAGTGTCGATCAGGCCGGGGGTGATCAGCGCGTCCTGGTAATGGGTGATTTCGATATCGGCCGCCAGCGTCGGCAGCAATTCGCTGGCATGCCCGAGGGCGCTGATCTGGCCGTTGTCGATCACCAGCAGGCCGTCCTCGAAATACTCATAGGAGGCGTCAATCCCGACGATGGCGGGGTCGGCGAGGCTGTGCAGAATGGCGGCACGGTAGGCTTTACGAGTCAAAGGCATGGTCGTCTCAATTCATAGCTTGGCTGCGGCGAGATACCGGCAGCAGTTTGGCAATGGGTTCGGCGCTCGCGGTGTGCTGGCCGAAGTTGGCGTTATAGGTGGCGATGATCTCGCCGGCGATGGAGATGGCGATTTCCACCGGCAATTTGCCCTTCACCTCGGTGAGGCCCATGGGGCAGCGCATGCGTTGCAACTGCGCAGCCTCGAAGCCGCGCTCACGCAGGCGGTGTTCAAACTTGACGCGTTTGGTCTGCGAGCCGATCAGGCCGAAGTAGGCAAAGTCATTGCGCTTGAGCAGGGCGGCGGTCAGTTCCAGATCCAGTGGGTGATTATGGGTCATGACGATGCAGTAACTGCCCGCAGGCAGGTCGGCAATTTCATCGACCGGCTCTTCGCTGACGATTTTACGCACGCCCTGGGGGATATGCTCCGGGAATTCCTGTTCCCGCGAGTCGATCCAGCGCACCCGGCACGGCAGGCTGGCCAGCAGCGGCACCAGGGCGCGACCGACATGGCCGGCGCCGAACACGGCAATCTGCGCCTGCACCTGGCCCATGGGTTCGAACAGCAGCACGGTGACGCCGCCACAGCACTGGCCGAGGCTGGCACCGAGGCTGAAGCGCTCCAGATGGGTGTTGTGCTGACCGCTGGCGAGCATGTCGCGGGCGATCTGCATGGCCTTGTATTCCAGGTGGCCGCCGCCGATGGTGTCGAAGGTTTGCGCGGCGCTGACTACCATCTTCGAACCGGCATTGCGCGGCGTGGAGCCGAGCTCTTCGATAATGGTCACCAGCACGCAGGGTTCACCCTGGTGTTGCAGGTCGGCGAGGGCGCTGATCCAGTTGTTCATGTCTACCTCAACATTGCTGTTGTCAGTCAGGCCGTCATCGCGGGCAAGCCCGCTCCCACAAGGGAATGCATTCCAAATGTGGGAGCGGGCTTGCCCGCGATGGCAGCACCTCGGTCTAGAGCGAAGCCATCTCGGTCTCAGCCTCAACCACCGTCGCCGCCTGCAATTGACGCATTTGCTCACAGCCCCACAACACCCGCTCCGGGGTCGCCGGCGCATCAATCTTCGGTTGATGGCGATAGTCACCCAGGCTCGCCACCGCATCCTTGATCGCGCACCACGAAGCAATCCCGAGCATAAATGGCGGTTCGCCCACGGCCTTGGAATGGAACACCGTGTCCTCCGGGTTCTTGCGGTTTTCTACCAGTTTGACCCGCAAATCCAGGGGCATGTCCGCCACGGCCGGAATCTTGTAGCTGGCCGGGCCATTGGTCATCAGCTTGCCCTTGTTGTTCCACACCAGCTCTTCCATGGTCAGCCAGCCCATGCCCTGGATAAAGCCGCCTTCGACCTGGCCAATGTCGATGGCCGGGTTCAGCGAGGCGCCCACGTCGTGGAGGATGTCGGTGCGCAGCATCTTGTACTCGCCGGTCAGGGTGTCGACGATCACTTCGCAGCAGGCTGCGCCGAAGGCGAAGTAGTAGAACGGCCGGCCCCGCGCCTGGCTGCGGTCGTAGAAAATTTTCGGGGTCTTGTAGAAGCCGGTACTCGACAGCGACACCTGGGCGAAATACGCCTGCTGGATCAGCTCCTCGAACGTCAGGATCAGTTCACGCACCCGCACATGGCCGTTGTGGAACTCCACGTCCGCCTCGCTGACGTCGTACTTGCGCGCAGCGAACTCCACCAGGCGTTGCTTGATGGTTTCGGCGGCGTTCTGCGCGGCCTTGCCGTTCAGGTCGGCGCCGCTGGAGGCGGCGGTCGGCGAGGTGTTGGGCACCTTGTCGGTGTTGGTCGCGGTGATCTGCACCCGGTCGATTTCCACCTGAAAGATCTCGGCCACCACTTGCGCGACCTTGATGTTCAGGCCCTGGCCCATCTCGGTGCCGCCATGGTTCAAGTGGATGCTGCCGTCGGTGTAGATATGGATCAACGCGCCGGCCTGGTTGAGGAAGCTGGCGGTAAACGAAATACCGAACTTCACCGGCGTCAGCGCCAGGCCCTTTTTCAGGATCGGGCTGTGGGCGTTGTACAGGCGGATCGCTTCGCGGCGTTCGGCGTACTGGCTGCTGGCCTCAAGCTCGGCGGTCATTTCTTCGAGCATGTTGTGCTCGACGGTCTGGTAGTAGTGGGTGACGTTGCGCTCGGTCTTGCCATAGTAGTTGGCCTTGCGCACGGCCAGCGGGTCCAGGGCCAGATGGCGGGCGATGGCGTCCATCACTTCCTCGATGGCGACCATGCCTTGCGGGCCGCCGAAACCACGGTAGGCGGTGTTGGAGGCGGTGTTGGTCTTGCAGCGATGACCGTTGACGGTGGCATCGCCCAGGTAATACGCGTTGTCGGAGTGGAACATCGCCCGGTCGACAATCGAGTTCGACAGGTCCGGCGAGCAGCCGCAGTTACCCGCCAGGTCCAGATTGATCCCGTGCAGGCGGCCGTTGTCGTCGAAGCCCACGTCGTATTCGATGTAGAACGGGTGGCGCTTGCCGGTCATCAGCATGTCTTCGACCCGTGGCAGACGCATCTTGGTCGGCTGGCCGGTCAGGCGCGCCACCACTGCGCACAGGCATGCCGGGCTGGCGGCCTGGGTTTCCTTGCCGCCAAAACCACCGCCCATGCGGCGCATATCCACCACGATTTTGTTCATCGACACGTCCAGTACTTCGGCCACCAGTTTCTGCACTTCGGTGGGGTTCTGGGTGGAGCAGTAGACGATCATGCCGCCGTCTTCGGTGGGCATCACCGAGGAGATCTGGGTCTCCAGGTAGAAGTGTTCCTGGCCGCCGATATGCAGGGTGCCCTGGATACGGTTTTTCGCGCTCGCCAGGGCGCTCGCCGAATCACCGCGCTGGTGGGTGTGGCTGTCCAGCACGAAATGTTTATTGCGGAAGGCCTCGACCACATCCAGCACCGGCTCCAGGTCTTCGTATTCGATCACCGCGGCCATGGCCGCCTTGCGTGCGGTTTCCAGGTCGCGGGCGGCGACGGCCAGGACTACCTGGCCGACGAACTGCACGGTGTCGATGGCCAGCAACGGGTCGCCGGGCATCAGCGGGCCGATGTCTTTCAGGCCCGGTACGTCTTCGTGGGTGATGACAATGCGCACACCGTCAAAGGCGTAGCAGGGTGCGGTGTCGATACTGAGGATTCGGGCGTGGGCGCGGTCGGACATGCGCGCATACAGGTGCAACTGGTTGGGGAATTCCAGGCGATCATCAATGTACTGCGCTTCGCCCGACACATGCTTGGCGGCGCTGTCATGCTTGACGCTACGCCCGACCCCGGACGTCAGGTCCTGGGCAAACAGCGCGGCCATTTCGGCTTGGGTTTTTACCACGGCGTGATGGTTAGACATAAGCGGTCACCCGAGTCTCGATGTGCGGCGTTTGCAGTTCGATGAAGTATTTGCGCAGCAGGTTCTGGGCGCTGAGCAGGCGGTATTCCTTGCTCGCACGGAAGTCCGACAGCGGGGTGAAATCCTCGGCCAGGGCCGCGCAGGCTTTCTCCACGGTGGCGCTGTTCCAGGTGGCGCCGATCAGCAGGGCCTCGCAGTGTTGTGCGCGTTTGGGGGTGGCGGCCATGCCACCGAAGGCGACGCGGGCATCGCTGATCACCCCATTGTCGAACTTCAGATTGAAGGCTGCGCAGACTGCCGAGATGTCATCGTCCAGGCGCTTGGAAACCTTGTAGGCGCGAAACAGCGCGTGGCCCTTGGGCACGATGATCTTCTCGATGAACTCACTGTCCTGACGGGCAGTGACGCGGTAGTCGATAAAGTAGTCTTCCAGGGCCAGGGTGCGGCGCACGTTGCCCTTGCACAGCACGATCTGCGCGCCGAGGGCGATCAGCAGCGGCGGCGAGTCACCGATGGGCGAGGCGTTGCCGATATTGCCGCCGAGGGTGCCCTGGTTGCGGATTTGCAGGGAGGCGAAGCGGTGCAGCAGGTCGCCGAAGTCCGGGTACTCGTGGTGCAGCGCGCTGTAGCAGTCGGAGAGGGCGGTAGCGGCGCCGATTTCCAGGCGGTCGTCAAAGGTCTCGATGCGCTTCATGGCTTCAATGTTGCCGACGTAGATCATCACCGGCAGCACGCGGTGGAACTGGGTGACCTCCAGCGCCAGGTCGGTACCGCCGGCCAGCAGCCGGGCTTGGGGGTAGGCGTCGTAGAGGTCGGCCAGGTCGGCGACGGTCAGGGGCACCAGGCAGCGTTTGTCGCCGCTGTTCAGTTCGCCGGTTTGCGTCGGCGCGATGGCCTTGAGGCGGGCGATGGTCTGCGCCTCGCGGCTGTCGAACTGGTCCTGGGGCTTGTTGCAGCAGGCTTGCTCGGCAGCGGCCAGGATCGGCCGGTAGCCGGTGCAGCGGCACAGGTTGCCGGCCAGGGCTTCGTGGGCCTTGGCGCTGTCGGGGGCGTCGCTGTTTTTTTGCAGGGCGAACAGCGACATTACAAAACCGGGGGTGCAGAAACCGCATTGGGAACCATGGCACTCGACCATGGCCTGTTGCACGCTGTGCAGTTGGCCCTGGTGCTTGAGGTCTTCCACGGTGATCAGTTGTTTGCCGTGCAGGGATGAGACAAACGTCAGGCACGAATTGAGGCTGCGATAGCGAATCTGCTCGGCACCTTGCTCGTCGGTATGCAGCTCGCCGACTACCACGGTGCAGGCACCACAGTCGCCGCTGGCGCAGCCTTCCTTGGTTCCGGATTTGCCCAGGTGCTCACGCAGGTAGTTGAGCACAGTCAGGTTCGGGTCCAGGTCATGCTCGCTACGGAGCTCCTGGTTGATTAAAAACTGGATCACGGAAGGCCTCGCAGACTCATTATTGTTGTTAACCGCTTTGCGCCGAATCTAGTCATGTCTGACTTTTCGGTCAACGATTTTCTGACCAGAAGGTCAAGAAAATGCGATTGCAACACCTTTGATTATGGTTCAGATCCCTGTAACCGCCGTTTTCAGGGGCGCCTGGGCTTTATCGTCTGCTTATTTCATGCCAAATTCGGCGTTGCTGGCTCAGTGATTGCGCTACACTGCCGCCCTTGTACCGATAGCAGATTTTGAAGGGAAAACATGACGTTCAAGGCGCCGGATAGTCTTGCCGAGCAAATCGCTCACCACCTCGCCGAACGCATCATTCGCGGCGATCTCAAGCCTGGGGAGCGGATCCAGGAACAGAAAGTCACGCTGGCGCTGAATGTCAGCCGTGGCTCCGTGCGCGAAGCCTTGCTGATCCTCGAGCGACGGCACCTGATCGCCATCCTGCCGCGCCGTGGCGCCCACGTCACCGAGCTCACCGCGCACAAGGTGCAGAGCCTGTGCACGCTGATGAGCGAGCTGTACATCCTGCTGGGCAATGCGGTCGCCGAAGGCTGGCAGACCCAGGCCGACATGGCGCCCTTCGTGCAGATCCAGCAACGGCTGGTGAGCAATTTCGAGCGCCAGGACATCCGCGCTTTTGTCGAAGAATGCTTCAATGTCATGCGCGCCGCGTACCCCTTTGCCAATAACCCGTACCTGCAGGAAACCGTCGAAAACCTGCAACCGGCGATGAACCGCGCCTATTACCTGGCCCTGGATCAACGCAAGGCGTCGATGAGCGAGTACCTGGCGCTGTTCGAGCAACTGCTCGCCGCTGTACTGGCCCGTGATCTGCCGCAGATCCGCCAAGTGCTCTCGGCCTATGGCCAGCGCAGTTGTTCACTGGTTATCGCAGCCCTGGCGGACGCCTAAGCGTGCGGCTCAAGTGCATCAAACTGGCGGGGTTCAAATCCTTCGTCGACCCGACCACGGTGAACTTCCCCAGTAACATGGCGGCAGTGGTCGGGCCCAATGGCTGCGGCAAGTCGAACATCATCGACGCCGTGCGCTGGGTGATGGGCGAGAGCTCGGCGAAAAACCTGCGTGGCGAGTCGATGACCGACGTCATCTTCAATGGCTCCACCAGCCGCACGCCGGTCAGTCAGGCCAGCATCGAACTGGTGTTCGACAACTCCGACGGTACCCTGGTGGGTGAATACGCCGCCTACGCGGAAATCTCCATCCGCCGCAAAGTGACGCGCGACAGCCAGAACAGTTACTTCCTCAACGGCACCAAGTGCCGGCGCCGCGACATTACCGACATCTTCCTCGGCACCGGCCTGGGCCCGCGCAGCTACTCGATTATCGAACAGGGCATGATCTCCAAGCTGATCGAAGCCAAGCCCGAGGACCTGCGCAACTTTATCGAGGAAGCGGCCGGTATCTCCAAGTACAAGGAGCGCCGCCGCGAGACCGAAAACCGCATCCGCCGCACCCACGAAAACCTCGCGCGCCTGACCGACCTGCGTGAAGAGCTGGAGCGCCAGATGGAGCGCCTGCACCGCCAGGCCCAGGCCGCCGAGAAATACCAGGAATACAAAGGCGAAGAACGCCAGCTCAAGGCGCAACTCTCGGCGCTGCGCTGGCAGGCCTTGAATGACCAGGTGGGCCAGCGCGAAGCGATTATCGGCACCCAGGAAATCAGCTTCGAAGCCCTGGTGGCTGAGCAGCGCAATGCCGACGCCAGCATCGAACGCCTGCGTGACGGTCACCATGACTTGTCCGAGCGCTTCAACCTGGTGCAGGGCCGCTTCTATTCGGTGGGCGGCGATATTGCGCGGGTCGAGCAGAGCATCCAGCACGGCCAGCAGCGCTTGCGCCAGTTGCAGGATGACCTGAAGGAAGCGGAGCGAGCGCGCCTGGAAACCGAGTCGCACCTGGGCCACGACCGCACCTTGCTGCTGACCCTCGGCGAAGAGCTGGACATGCTCATCCCCGAGCAGGAAATCACCAGCGCCGCCGCCGAAGAGGCCGCCGCCGCCCTGGAAGAATCCGAAACCACCATGCACGGTTGGCAGGAACAGTGGGATGC
Source organism: Pseudomonas sp. MF5691 (assembly GCF_016405645.1). Taxonomy (NCBI): domain Bacteria; kingdom Pseudomonadati; phylum Pseudomonadota; class Gammaproteobacteria; order Pseudomonadales; family Pseudomonadaceae; genus Pseudomonas; species Pseudomonas sp. MF5691. Next base: position 75,385 of record NZ_JAEKDC010000010.1, on the reverse strand, counting down.
GTTCAACCTGCGCTCCGCCGAGCCGCGGCGCCAGGCTGAGGTGCAGCAGTCGCGCATCCAGCAACTGGAAACCAGTATGGAACGCCTGGCCGAGCGCCAGCGCCGGGTCCTGGAGGAGCGCGCCTTGCTGGCCGCTGCCCCGGAAGACGCGGCGATCATGGCGCTGAGCGAGCAGTTGGCCGAAAGCGAAATGACGCTCGAAGAGCTGGAAGCCAGCGAAGAACAGCAAGTGGAGCGCCTGGAGCAATTGCGCCAGGAACTGCAGCAGGCGACCCAGGCGCAGCAGCAGGCCCAGGGTGATTTGCAGCGCCTCAACGGGCGCCTGGCCTCCCTTGAAGCCTTGCAGCAGGCGGCACTGGATCCCGGCACGGGCACCGCAGAATGGCTGCGTGACCAGCACCTGGCCGAGCGTCCGCGCCTGGCCGAAGGCTTGAAGGTCGAAGCCGGTTGGGAACTGGCCGTGGAGACCGTGCTTGGCGCGGATCTGCAGGCGGTGCTGGTGGATGACTTTGGCGGGTTTGACCTGGCCGGTTTCACCCAGGGCGACTTGCGTCTGCTCAGCCCGGCAGCCGATGGCACCCGCGTGCCGGGCAGCCTGTTGGATAAAGTCGAGGCGCCGATTGATCTGTCGCCCTGGCTGGGCCAGGTCAAACCGGTGGATTCCCTGGAGCAGGCCCTGGCGTTGCGTGGCCAATTGGCCTCTGGCGAAAGCCTGATCAGCCGCGACGGCTACTGGGTCGGCCGGCACTTTTTGCGGGTGCGCCGCGCCAGTGAAGCCGAAAGCGGCGTATTGGCCCGTGGCCAGGAAATCGTCAACCTGAGTGCCGAGCGCGAAGAGCGCGAGGCGACCCTGGAGTCCCTGGAAACCCAACTGCAAACCCTGCGCGCCACCCAGCGCCAGCAAGAGACCGGCCGCGAACATTTGCGCCGCCTGTTGCAGGACGAAGCGCGCCAGCAGGGCGAACTGAAAGCCCAGCTCTCGGCCAGCAAGGCCAAGGCCGAGCAGTTGACCCTGCGCCGTACCCGTCTCGATGAAGAAGTGGCCGAGATGGGCGAACAGCGCGCCCTCGAACATGAACAAGTCGGCGAAGCGCGCCTGCAGTTGCAGGACGCCCTCGACAGCATGGCCCTCGACACCGAGCAGCGCGAACTGCTGTTGGCCCAGCGTGACAGCCTGCGCGAACGCCTCGATCGGGTACGCCAGGAAGCACGCCAGCACAAGGATCACGCCCACCAGTTGGCGGTGCGCCTGGGCTCGTTGCGCGCTCAGCACGATTCCACGCGCCAGGCCCTGGAGCGCCTGGAGATGCAGTCCGAACGCCTGACGGAAAAGCGCGAGCAACTGAGTCTCAACCTGGAGGAGGGCGAGGCGCCCCTGGAAGAGCTGCGCTTGAAGCTCGAAGAGTTGCTCGATAAACGCATGAGCGTCGACGAAGAACTCAAGACCGCGCAGATCGCTCTGGAAGACGCCGACCGCGAACTGCGCGACGCAGAAAAGCGCCGGACTCAGGCCGAGCAGCAATCACAATTGATCCGCAGCCAGCTCGAACAGCAGCGCATGGAATGGCAGGCCCTGACGGTGCGCCGCAAAACCTTGCAGGATCAGTTGCTGGAAGATGGCTACGACCTGCACGGCGTACTCAATACCTTGACCGCCGAGGCCAACGAGAAAGAAGCCGAAGAAGAACTTGAGCGCATTGCCGCGCGCATTCAGCGACTCGGCGCGATCAACCTCGCCGCCATCGACGAATACCAGCAGCAGTCCGAGCGTAAACGTTACCTGGATGCCCAGAACGCCGATCTGGTGGAAGCCCTGGACACCCTGGAAAACGTCATTCGCAAGATCGACAAGGAAACCCGTAACCGCTTCAAAGATACCTTTGATCAGATTAATGGCGGTTTACAGGCCTTATTCCCAAAAGTTTTCGGCGGTGGCAGCGCTTACTTGGAACTGACGGGCGAAGATCTACTCGATACAGGGGTAACGATCATGGCGCGGCCTCCGGGCAAGAAGAACAGCACCATCCATTTGTTGTCCGGCGGCGAGAAGGCCCTGACCGCATTGGCCCTGGTGTTTGCCATCTTCAAGTTGAACCCGGCGCCGTTCTGCATGCTCGATGAAGTTGACGCGCCGCTGGATGACGCTAACGTTGGACGCTATGCCCGCCTGGTTAAAGAGATGTCCCAGACGGTGCAGTTCATCTATATCACCCACAACAAGATCGCCATGGAAATGGCGGATCAATTGATGGGGGTGACCATGCATGAACCGGGCTGTTCGCGACTGGTGGCGGTGGATGTGGAAGAGGCGATGGCGATGGTGGAAAGTTAGCGCCAAGTTGCTAGCTTCAAGGGGCGTGAGTGTCGGCTTGAAGCTTATGATTTGTAGCTTAATTCCTGCGTCAGCCGACACATTTTGCGCCAACTGTGTAAAGTTATCTTTGGTCGTGCTAGTTTAATGTCAATTTTTCGTATGCGTGGGCAAAACGTCAGTCAGAACATAGAGTTGGCGCCACGTTTTAAAGCGGTTTGCACGGTGCTAAACCCCTTATTTTTCAGCATTTTTTATAGAGGCAAGGGATTACATGGAAATCGGTCTGCGCGAGTGGCTGATCGTCATCGGCATTATTGTAATAGCCGGTATTCTTTTTGATGGCTGGCGCCGTATGCGCGGCGGCAAGGGCAAGCTGAAATTCCGTCTGGACCGTAACCTGTCCAATTTGCCCGACGACGACGGCGCTGCCGAGCTGCTGGGGCCGCCCCGTGTCCTGGACACCCATAAAGAGCCGCAGCTGGACGAGCACGACCTGCCGTCGATGAGCGCCCCGGTGCGTGAAGCCCGCGAACCGTCGTCCAAACGTGGCAAGCGCGGCAGCGCTGCTGTGGCCGAGCCGCATCAGGGCGACCTGAACCTCGACGTGGACGAAGGCCCGAGCTTCAGCAGCCGCGATGGTGATTTCCCGGATGAAAGCCCGGCCAAGAGCGCGCCACGTGAGTCCACCAAGGACCAGCCGGCAGCTGAAGAAGTGCTGGTGATCAGCGTGATCTGCCGCGACGCGGCCGGTTTCAAGGGCCCGGCGCTGTTGCAGAACATCCTGGAAAGCGGCCTGCGTTTCGGCGAGATGGATATTTTCCACCGTCACGAAAGCATGGCCGGCAACGGTGAAGTACTGTTCTCCATGGCCAACGCGGTCAAGCCGGGCACCTTCGATCTGGACGATATCGACCTGTTCAGCACCCCTGCCGTGAGCTTCTTCCTCGGCCTGCCAGGCCCGCGTCACCCGAAACAGGCGTTCGACGTCATGGTGGCCGCAGCCCGCAAGCTGTCCCAGGAGCTCAATGGCGAGCTCAAGGACGACCAGCGCAGCGTGCTAACCGCCCAGACCATCGAACACTACCGTCAGCGCATCGTCGAGTTCGAGCGTCGCGCCCTGACACAGAAACGCTGAGGACGGGTCTTCAGCGTTGTCAGTAGAATTAAGCGCACTAACATATTGAGCAGCTTCGGCTGCTCTTTTGCTTTATGAGAGAACACCCATGACCGCCGCCCACACCCGCATACTCGAGCTGCGCGCTGAACTGGATCAGCACAACTACCGTTACCACGTACTCGACGAGCCGAGCATTCCGGACGCCGAATACGACCGGCTGTTCCACGAACTCAAGGCGCTGGAAGCCGAGCACCCGGACCTGGTGACTCGCGACTCACCGACGCAGCGGGTTGGCAGTGCGGCGCTGTCGGCCTTTACCCAGGTGCGTCACGAGATCCCGATGCTCAGCCTGGGCAACGCCTTTGATGAAACCACCATGCTGGAGTTTGATCGTCGCGTTACCGAGGGCCTCGACCTGCCGGTGGGCGATCTGTTTGGCGGTGGTGCGGCGGTGGAGTACAGCTGCGAACCCAAGCTCGATGGCCTGGCGGTCAGCCTGCTGTATCAGGATGGCGAGTTGGTACGCGGCGCGACCCGTGGCGACGGCACCACCGGCGAAGACATCAGCGTGAATGTGCGCACCGTGCGCAATATCCCGCTGAAACTGCAGGGCACGGGCTGGCCGGCAACGCTGGAAGTGCGCGGTGAAGTGTTCATGTCCAAGGCCGGTTTCGAGCGTTTGAACGCCACGCAACTGGAAGTCGGCGGCAAGACCTTCGCCAACCCGCGTAACGCGGCGGCGGGCAGCCTGCGCCAACTCGACTCGAAGATCACCGCCAGTCGCCCCCTGGAGTTCTGCTGCTACGGCGTGACCACGGACATCAGCGACACCCATATCGGCAACCTCCAGCAGTTGCAGAAGTGGGGTATGCCCATCAGCCACGAGTTGAAGCTGGCCAAGGGGATTGAGGATTGCCTGGCGTACTACCGCGACATCGGTGAGCGGCGTAACAGCCTGCCCTATGAAATCGACGGTGTGGTGTTCAAGGTCAACAGCATCGCCTACCAGCGCGAATTGGGCTTTCGCGCCCGCGAGCCGCGCTGGGCCATCGCCCATAAGTTTCCGGCGATGGAAGAACTGACTGAATTGCTCGACGTTGAATTCCAGGTCGGCCGCACCGGCGCGGTGACGCCGGTGGCGCGCTTGAAGCCGGTCAAGGTGGCGGGAGTCACCGTATCCAATGCGACATTGCACAACATGGACGAAGTGGCGCGCCTGGGCTTGATGATCGGTGACACCGTGATCATCCGCCGTGCCGGTGATGTGATCCCACAGGTCGTGTCGGTGGTTACCGAGCGTCGCCCGGAAAATGCCCGCGCCGTGCAGATCCCGGAAAGCTGCCCGGTGTGCGGTTCCCATGTGGAGCGCACGCAACTGGTCAAGCGCAGCAAGGGCAAGGAAACCGTCAGCGAGGGCGCGGTGTATCGCTGTGTCGGGCGCCTGGCCTGTGGTGCGCAGCTCAAGCAGGCGATTATCCATTTTGTCTCGCGGCGGGCCATGGATATCGACGGCCTGGGCGACAAGACCATCGAGCAGTTGGTCGATGAGAAACTCATCGGCTCGCCGGCGGACCTGTACAAGCTCAAGTACGAACAGATCTTCGACCTGGAAGGCTTCGCCGATGTTTCCAGCAAGAAACTGATCGCCGCCATCGAAAACAGCAAGACCCCAACCCTGGCGCGGTTCATCTACGCCCTGGGTATTCCCGATGTGGGTGAGGAAACCGCCAAGGTCCTGGCGCGTTCCCTGGCGTCCCTGGAGCGTGTGCAGCGGGCGTTGCCGGAAGTGCTGACGTACTTGCCGGATGTGGGCCTGGAAGTGGCGCACGAGATCCACAGCTTCTTTGAAGACGGGCACAACCAGCAGGTGATCGGCGCGCTGCTGTCGCCGGACGAGTGCGCGCTGGTCTTGCAGGACCAGGGTGAGCTGAGTGCCGAGTTCGCTGCCAGTACCACCCTGGGCGGCCTGCTCGACAAGTTGCATGTACCTTCCGTGGGGCCGGGAGCCGCGCAGAAGCTGGCGGACAGGTTTGGCTCCCTGGAGGGTGTTATCCAGGCCGATTGGCTGGATATGCGCCAGGCGCTGCCGGAGAAGCAGGCCAAGGCCGTGCGTGAGTTCTTCGATAATCCGGACAATGCCCATCGTGCGCTGGCCATCGAGCAGCAGCTCAAGGACTTCGGCATGCACTGGCAGAGTGAGAAGAAGGTGGTTGAAGGCTTGCCCGAGGCGGGGCATACCTGGGTGCTGACCGGCTCCCTGGAACTGATGAGTCGCGACGTGGCCAAGGCAAAGCTCGAAAGCCTGGGGGCCAAGGTGGCGGGTTCGGTCTCGGCGAAGACCCATTGCGTGGTCGCCGGGCCGGGTGCCGGCTCGAAACTGGCCAAGGCCAGCGAGCTGGGGCTGAAGGTCCTGGACGAAGAGGCTTTTGTCGCATTCCTGGCCAGCCACAACATTCCCCTCTGATGATCGTTCCCACGCTCTGCGTGGGAATGCATTCCAGCACGTTCCGCGACCCAACAGCGGACGCAGAGGCCCATGGCGTCATTGCCAGGCAGAACGTGGGAACGATCTTGCGCGGTAAATGATCTAGTCTTGGGCACGCCCCTGGAGAGATCGCCATGTACCGCTTCTTCGAACAGCTCAGTTCGCGCATCGCCGCGCCATTCATGGGCGGGGGTTCGCGCAACAGCAAGGTCTGGCAGTGCCGTTGCGGGCAATCCCTGTTTTTTCGTAACAGCCAATGCCTGGCCTGTTCGGCGCTGTTGGGTTACCTGCCCGAGCAAAGCCGGCTGGCGTCCCTGCAACCGGGGCCGGTGGTCGATACCTGGCTGCAGGACGACAACCTCGACGCCGGCGCCTGGCGCCGCTGCGCCAACCTCGATACCCCAGCGGCCTGCAACTGGCTGATCCCGGCCTACAGCACCGCGCCGCTGTGTGTGGCGTGCAGCCTTAATCGCACCATTCCCGACCTGTCGATTCCGGAAAACCCCGAGCGCTGGCGCAAGGTGGAAACCGCCAAACGCCGGCTGGTGGCGCAATTGATCAGCCTGGGGTTGCAGGTGATCCCCAAAACAGTCGACGAGACCAATGGCCTGGCTTTTGACTTCGTGGGTATCGACCTGGCAGGCAAGGCCCCCACCACGGGCCATGCCAATGGCTTGATCACCCTGGATATCAAGGAGGCCGACGACGAGCACCGCGAGAAAATCCGCGTGCAGATGCGCGAGCCGTACCGCACCTTGCTCGGTCACTTCCGCCATGAGGTCGGCCACTACTATTGGGATCGCCTGATCGCCGGCAGTCATTGGTTGCAGCCGTTTCGCAACCTGTTCGGCGACGAACGCGCCAGTTATACCGACGCCCTCGACCAGCACTACCAGAACGGCCCGCGCCCGGACTGGCAGCAAACCTGCGTCAGCGCCTACGCCACCATGCATCCTTGGGAAGACTGGGCAGAAACCTGGGCCCATTACCTGCACATGATGGACGCGGTCGACACCGCCCTGGGGTTTGGCATGAGCGCACGGGAGATGGACCTGGACTACCAGCCATTTCCCCTCACCACCCTCTATGACCCGCAGCACCCTGGCGGCCCGGCGTTCCTGTCGTTCGTCAACGCCTGGATCGAGCTGGCCGGCATGCTCAATGAACTGTCCCGCAGCATGGGGCAGCCGGATTTCTATCCCTTCGTGCTGCCGCCGGCAGTGATTGCCAAGTTGCACTTCATCCACTTGGTGATCCAGGAAGAGGGCGGCCGTGCGGATGAGGTATTGAAAGCCCAATGATCAAAAGATGCGAGGGTGTTCTTGAGGGCTATGGCAAGTACTTGAACCTCTTGGCTTTTTAATCCTGCGCCAACGGTTGTAACTTCCGATGAGATCGGTACAATGGCCCCGCTTGCCGAGAGGCCAGCGTCGTTATGGTGACCCCATCGGTCCCCCCGCAACGATTACCCGTGAACCTGGTCAGATCCGGAAGGAAGCAGCCACAGCGGGAACATTGTGTGCCGGGGTGTGGCTGGTGGGGTTGCCTCCATAACGCCCCCTCGCAACAACCCTCTTGTTTATTCCGCTATCCAATTCATCAGAATTTTTCACTTGCCCAGGCCTGATTGCGCCCGAGGCCAAGCTATTTGTACGCCGCGATTGCTCGCGGCGTTTTCGTGTGTGGCGATCAGCCTTTGTTGCGGTTGAAGAACTTGCGTGCGCCTGCCAGCAACGCCACCACGCCAATCACCAGAAACTTCTTGGCGGCCAGCAGGAAGATGCCGATCTTGGCAAATAGCCCGGCCTTGCCGGCAATCCCGCCAGCGACCAGTGCGGCCAGGCCATAAGAGGCCAGCTTGTCGGTGCTCGGGTTGTAGTCGGTGTAGAGGTTGCCGTCGGTGAAGTTGGTGAAGGCCAGGACCTTGGGCAGTTCCTGCTTGATGGTGGGCAGGTCGGCCATGGCGGCGACGGCGTTGAGTTCCAGCACGCCCTCGCGGCCCAGCACGCGGATGCTGTAGTTGAGGGTGTTCTGCTCGGCGTCGTCGGCTTTCAGTTCCCGGGCCCAGTACATCTTGTGGGACGGTTGATCGTAGTGCGGCGGTTCGGCCCAGCCCAGCAGGTGCAGGCCGGCATAGCCTTGCTTCTGGCGTTCCTTGTTGTCCTCGGCATCGTCTTCCTGCATTTGCTTGAGCAGTTCGGTGTAGTCGATTTTTGCCGCATCTTCGTCGGAAATATGCCCGTCGTCCTTGTAGCTGACAATCACGCCCCAGCCGCGTGCCGACAGTGGGCTGACGGCCTTGGGCACGATCATGCCCAGGGTGTTGAAGCCCGGCGGGTTGCCCCAGCCGTCGGTGAGCAGACGTTCGGTGTCGTTGGGATCCAGATAGTAGAACTCGTCGTTGAGCTTGAGCGTAGCGATGCCGCCGGGCAGGGTGACGGTGCCGGTTTGCTGCTTGAGGGAGGCGAGGAAGTGCTCGGCGGTTTCGGCGGGTGCGCTGGCTTCGACTGGCGCCGGGGCTGCGGTGGCATAGACCGGTGCGGCAGGCAGGCTCAAGGCGGCTGCCGCCACCAGCAGGCGGAGGTAGTTCATGGTAGTCCCTTACATTTTGAAATAACTTCGCGAGAGGATACCGAATCTGCCTGGGCCGCGCGAGTATGCTGGCAAAAGGCGTGGCCCAGCGCCTGCCAGGAGAGGGGCTGTCCGGTCGGATCATGTCAGTAGGCAAAGAGCAAAGAACAGGCGACGTCAGTGGCCTGCTCTTTTTTATGTCGTACGAGCTCTAAGGCTTGGACAAGGCCTGGTCTACCGCCGCTATCAGCTTTCCCAGATCCTTCGGGGTGGCTTTATGAATGACACCGAACAGATAAGCGCGCTGTTCTTCCTCATCGCCCAGATCGGCAAAAAAGACTTTCAGCTTCACTCCCAAGGCCTCCGCAAACAAGAACAGAGCGTCAACGCTGGGTGTATAGGTGCCGGTTTCGAAGCGGCTAATGGTTTTAGGGTCAAAACCGGTTTTCTCACCTAGTTCAGCCTGAGTAAGCCCCGCTACCTTTCGGTAGCGTCTGATGGCTGGACCCAAACTTGAAATTTGCATCGCTCAATTCCCATTTAGAATCAAGAACTTAACGATAAATATTGGCATTAGACAACGGCACGCACCATCACCTTTTCTTGCAAAATGTGATGTAATTCGTAGAATCGGCGTTTAGGACAAGTATTTGGCGGTGTCGTTTCACAGGGCACCTTTATGAAACAGGAAATCATTGCTTTCTCCTCACTTTCATAAAGGTAGTTGCAAAACAGTTGCTTGGCCGCAGCGCCAAGCTCGCTCTTGCGCGCCCACGCAACCCTCGCCTTTCACACCAGACGCTCGAATTAAAGCCTAGTTGATCTTCGCTAAACCGAAGGTCAGGTGCTGGGCAAAACCTGGTTTGGCTGCCCAATGGCGCCAGCCAGCCCATTGACGGTTTACCCGTCTGGAAATACCCCTCCATCTGCAGGATCTATCCGATCCTGAGCAGGTGGATCGAATGCTGTCCATGGAGCTTTAAAGTGCGCGTCAATTTGCCGGTCACCACAGTTGAACAGACTTTCGGGGAGCAGCAACGGCTCATTTCCGCAACTGACATCAATAGCCACATTACTTACTGCAACGACGAGTTTGCCGCCATGAGCGGCTTCACCCAGGCTGAACTGATAGGCAGTACCCACAATCTGGTGCGCCACCCGGACATGCCGCCCGCGGTCTTTGAGCTGATGTGGCGCTACCTCAAGGCCGGCCAGAGCTGGATGGGCGTGGTCAAGAACCGTTGCAAAAACGGCAACTTCTATTGGGTCAGCGCCTATGTGACGCCGATCCTCGAAGACGGTCGCCTGGTAGGTTATGAGTCGGTGCGGGTCAAGCCGACGCGCGAGCAGGTGCGGCGTGCCGAAGCGCTCTACGCACGTTTGCGTGCCGGGCGTTCGGCGGTTTCGCCGTTGCAGCGCCTGGGCCAGGTCGGCAATGCCCTAGCCGTTCCCGCCTTGGCGGCAGTGCTCGCTGGCGGGGCGATGCAATGGTTGCCGGGCGGGTGGGCCCAGGCCTCTGTGGCGCTGCTGTTTCTCGGCCTCGGCGCCTGGGCGCACCTGCGTCTGGGGAGGCAGCTCAAGCAGATTGTCGAGCACACGCCCAATACCTTTTCCGACCCTATCAGCGCCATGACCTACAGCGATGCGCTGGGTCCGGCTGCGCAACTGGAAATGATCCTGATCAGCGAAGAGGCGCGCTTGAAAACCGCGCTCACGCGTCTGAGCGACCTGGCCACCCAGATGGCCGAGGCTGCTGCTCATTCCAGCATGTTATCGGGCACCACCGAGTCGGCGCTGCTGGAGCAACGCGCAGAAACCGATATGACCGCCGCCGCCATGACCGAAATGGCCGCGTCCATCGCCGAAGTGGCAACCCACGTCCAGCAGACCGCCAGCGAAGCCCGCACCGCCAATGACCTGGCTGAGCAGGGCAGTCATGTTGTCGGCACCACACGCGAGGCGATTCAACTGCTGGCCAGTACTGTCACCCAGATCAACCAGGCGGTGGGCCATCTGGCCGACCAGACCCAGGAAATCCGTGTGGCCGCTAGCATGATCCAGGCCATCGCCGACCAGACCAACCTGCTGGCCCTGAATGCCGCTATCGAAGCGGCGCGGGCCGGCGAGCAAGGCCGTGGCTTTGCCGTGGTGGCCGATGAAGTGCGGGCGCTGGCGGGCAAGACCCGGCAGTCGACCGAACAGATCCAGGGCATCATCCAGAGCTTGCGTGCCGGGGCCGATCAGGCGGTGGACATTGCCAGCACCGGTATTCAAGAGGCCGAGCAAGGCGTGCAGCAGGTACTGCAAGCGCAACAGGCACTGCTGGGCATTCGTCAGGCGGTGGAACGCATTACCGGCATGAGTCAGCAAATGGCTGCAGCCTCACAGGAACAATCCCACGTCGCAGAGGATGTTTCACAACAGATCAATAACGTCGCGGCCACGGTACAAAAGACAGCGGGCAACGCCAACGCTGCAGTCACCCGGGGCCGGGAACTTGAAAGCATCTCTTCCGGGTTGCGTGCCCTGGTCGAGCGGTTCAACCGCTAGCCACCTAGAGCCACATTCATGGATGAGAAATACCGCAGGGCCGTGGATGCCGCCGCCATTTTCTCCGAGACAGACCTCACCGGCCGCATCACCTACGTCAACGACCAATTCTGCGGCATGTCCGGCTACAGCCGCGACGAGTTGCTGGGGCGTAACCACCGGATCCTCAGCTCCGGATTGCACCCTGCCGGGTTTTTCCAGGGCATGTGGCGCACCATCACCGAAGGCCGGGTCTGGCGCGGGGAAATCTGTAACCGCGCCAAGGATGGCTCGCTGTACTGGGTCGATAGCACCATGGTGCCGCTGGTCGATCAGCGTACCGGGAAGGTGCAGAAGTACGTGTCGATTCGTTTTGACGTCAGCGAAAAGCGTCAGTTGCTGCAGACCCTGCAATGGCGGGTCGGTCACGATGTGCTGACCGGGCTGCCCAATCGCGCTTACCTCTCCGAATTGCTCGTGCAGTCCCTGGAGTTTTCCCGCAACGAGCAAATCCCCCTGGCGGTGTGCATGCTCGACCTGGATGGCTTCAAGGCCGTCAACGACGGCTATGGGCATGCCAGTGGCGACTTGTTGCTGGTGGAGGTTGCGCGTCGCCTGCGTGAGATTATTCGTGGCGAAGATGTGGTCGCCAGGCTGGCCGGTGACGAGTTTGTACTGATCCTGCGCTACGTGCGCGATGCCGATGAGCTTAACGGCGCGCTGCGGCGGATCCTCACGGCCATCTCCGAGCCGTATTCGATCCAGGGCGCGCAGATCAACGTGTTTGCCAGTATCGGTGTGACCTTGTTCCCCCTGGACGATGAGGACGCCGATACGTTGCTGCGCCATGCCGACCAGGCCATGTATGTGGCCAAGCAAAGTGGGCGCAACCGCTACCAGCTATTTGACGTGTCCCTGGAGCAGGAGGTCAAGGCCACCCACCAGACGGTCCAGCAGATTCGCCAGGCCCTGGCGGCGGGGGAGTTGTGCCTGCACTTCCACCCCAAGATCAACCTGCGCCACGGCCAGGTGGTGGGGTTTGAAGCGTTGCTGCGCTGGCAGCATCCGATGCGCGGGTTGGTGGCGCCCAAGGATTTCCTGTCGTTGATCGAGCAGACCGACCTGATCGTGGATGTCGGCGAGTGGGTGATGGATCAGGTGCTGGCGCAGATGCGTCAGTGGCAGGAGGCTGGGCACTGCTGGCCGGTCAGCGTGAACATCGCGGCCCGGCATTTCCAGCGTGCGGATTTTGTCGAGCGCCTGCAGCAACTGCTGGCCCAGCATCCCGATGTCGCGCCACACATGCTTGATCTGGAAATTGCCGAATCGGTGGCCATCGACCATATCCAACGGGTCACCGAGCACCTGGCGGCGTGCCAGGCGCTGGGGGTGCGGTTTTCCCTGGATGATTTCGGCACCGGCTATTCCTCCCTCAGCTACCTCAAGCGCCTGCCGACCCAGACCATCAAGATCGACAAGTCGTTTGTGCGTGACATCCTGCACGACAAGGACGACCTGGCCTTGACCCAGGCGGTGATCGGCCTGGCCCGGGCATTTGGCCGCGAAGTGATCGCCGAGGGCCTGGAAACTCTTGAACATGGCCAGTTGCTGCTGCGCATGGGCTGCGAAGTGGCCCAGGGTTATTACTTCGCCCAGCCCATGCCGGCTGACGAGGTGCCGGCCTGGGCCGCCGGGTTTGACCTGCTCAACTATGGTGCGGGCGACGATTGAGGCGGGCGCTCGCGGTCACCGGTGTAGAGCCTGATGATGCCGTCAATCTCCCCCGACATCTTCATGCGCAGCAATGTGCGCAAAATGTGCTGCACGGGCAGGGCTGGGTCGTTACGCACGTAGCAGCCCAGGCTCTGCTCCTCGATCACGGCCACTACGTGCAGCCTGCGGTCCACGGGTAGCCGCTGATTGAAGCGCTCCAGGGCCCATTCGTTGGTGACGGCATACCTGAAGCGTCCCGCCACCAGCTTGTGCAGCACTTGCTCTTCGCTGCGGGCGTCGTCGCGCTGCAGCTGGCCGTTGGCGAACAGCGGCTCGAGAGTCGGGTAGCTGTAGTTGAGCACGGTGCCGATATTCTGCGCAGCCAGCTTCGCCACATTCACCGACAACGGCGGGGCGTGGACGCTGACCAGCACATTACGCTGCACCAGCAAGGGGATGCTCCAGACATAATCGCCGGACAGGTTGCTCAGCCACGCCTGTGCGACGTAGCAGCGCACATCAATTTCGCCATGCTCCATGGCTGGGGCGATGCGGGCTCGGGCCAATACCTGGAACTGCGCCGGATGGCCAACCTGGGTGGCCAGGCTTAACATCAGGTCATACAAAATGCCCTGGGTCGGCTGGCCGGCCTCGATCTGCACCAGGGGCATGGCCCAGCTGTCGGAAATGGCGAAGCGCAACGGGGCGGGTGCCGCCAGGCTCAGTGTGGTGATCATCCATAAAGCGCCCAGGACTACGCGCATAAACTCTCCGAGATCAGCCCTTGGGAGGGGAGGCCACTACCAGCTTAGTCAGATTAGGCGAGCGTGCCGGATGCAATTTCGCCCCTGCTCCGCTAGCATTACCGGCTTCCGCTTCCCAGTTGCGACGGTTTTCGATGAGTTATCAGGTTCTTGCACGTAAATGGCGTCCGCGCTCGTTCCGCGAAATGGTCGGCCAGACCCATGTGCTCAAGGCTCTGATCAATGCCTTGGACAGCCAGCGGCTGCACCACGCCTACCTGTTCACCGGCACTCGCGGGGTGGGCAAGACCACCATTGCGCGGATCATTGCCAAGTGCCTGAACTGTGAGACAGGCATCACCTCCACCCCCTGCGGCACCTGCTCGGTGTGCCGGGAGATCGACGAGGGGCGCTTTGTCGACCTGATCGAGATCGACGCCGCGAGCCGCACCAAGGTCGAGGACACCCGCGAACTGCTCGACAACGTGCAGTACGCCCCCAGCCGTGGCCGCTTCAAGGTCTACCTGATCGACGAAGTGCACATGCTTTCCAGCCACTCCTTCAACGCCCTGTTGAAAACCCTGGAGGAGCCGCCGCCCTACGTTAAATTCATCTTGGCCACCACCGACCCGCAGAAACTTCCTGCAACGATTTTGTCGCGGTGCCTGCAGTTCTCCCTGAAGAACATGACCCCCGAGCGGGTGGTCGAGCATTTGACCCACGTGCTGGGGGTGGAGAACGTGCCGTTCGAAGACGACGCGCTGTGGCTGCTGGGCCGCGCCGCCGATGGTTCGATGCGCGACGCCATGAGCCTGACCGACCAGGCCATTGCCTTCGGTGAAGGCAAAGTGATGGCCGCCGATGTGCGCGCCATGCTCGGCACCCTCGATCACGGGCAAGTGTTTGACGTACTGCATGCGTTGATCGAAGGCGATGCCAAGGCGCTGCTCGAAGCCGCGCGCCATTTGTCGGAGCAAGGCCCGGACTGGAATGGCGTGCTCTCGGAAATTCTCAACGTGCTGCACCGCGTCGCTATCGCCCAGGCGCTGCCTGAAGGGGTCGATAACGGCCACGGCGACCGCGACCGCGTGTTGGCCCTGGCCCAGGCGTTGCCGGCCGAAGATGTGCAGTTCTATTACCAGATGGGCCTGATCGGGCGCCGAGACCTGCCCTTGGCCCCGGACCCGCGCGGCGGCTTTGAAATGGTCATGCTGCGCATGCTGGCGTTCCGCCCGGCGGACACCGCCGATGCGCCGAGACAGCCGCTAAAGCCAGTGGGGATCAGCCAGGCCACAGTTGATTCCGCCAAACCAGTGGCTGGCGCGGCGGTCGTCGCGCCAGTGATCGCGCCGGAACCTGTGGCAGTCACTGCCGCCCCGGTCGCGGTTGAGCCGGTGGCGCCTGTAGCGGTGCCGGAGCCGGTTGCCGAGCCTGAGCCCGCGCCTGTGGTCGATCTGCCCTGGAACGACCCGGTAGAGGCCGTGGCCGAGCAGGAGCCTGCAGTCGAGGCCGTGCTGGAAACCACCAGCGAGCAGCCCGAGCTCACGCCCATGCCCACGCCGACCCCCGACAGCGCAGTGCCGGACGCGCCGGAATGGGTCGCCGCCCCCGTGCCCGAGCCGACCATCGCCGAAGTGGACGCCGCTACCCCCGGCATCGACCTGGATGACGAACCGCCGCTGGACGAAGATTACATCGAGCCGGACATGGATTCGGCCTACAGCTACCTGGACGACCTGGCCAGCGAACACACCGCCGAGCCCGCGCCGGAGCCCGAGGCAGAACCTGCCGCGATGCCGGCCACCGGCCTCGCCCTGCAATGGCTGGAGCTGTTCCCGAAATTGCCGATCTCCGGCATGACCGGGAGCATCGCCGCCAACTGCACGCTGATTGCCGTCGATGGCGATCACTGGCTGTTGCACCTGGACCCGGCCCACAGTGCCCTGTTCAACGCGACCCAGCAGCGCCGCCTCAACGACGCCCTGAATCAGTTCCACGAACGCACCCTGACGGTGACCATCGAGCTGATCAAGCCCGAGCAGGAAACCCCGGCCCAGGCCGCCACCCGTCGCCGGCTCAACCGCCAGCGCGAGGCCGAGGAGTCGATCCAGGCCGATCCGCTGATCCAGCAGATGATGGAGCAGTTTGGCGCGGTGGTGCGACACGATACTATTGAACCTGTCGAAGCCCAGGCTGCAGCGGGCTGATAATTGCAGGCGCCGTGCCTTGAGGCTCGGCGCCGTATTGATCCACGTACTTTTGAGGTGATTCCCATGATGAAAGGTGGCATGGCCGGCCTGATGAAGCAGGCGCAGCAGATGCAGGAAAAAATGGCCAAGATGCAGGAAGAACTGGCCAACGCCGAAGTCACCGGTAAAGCCGGTGGCGATATGGTCAGCGTGGTGATGACCGGTCGTCACGACATCAAGCGTGTGAGCATCGACCCAAGCGTATTGCCGGGCATTGGCGAAGACGACCTGGAAATGCTCGAAGCCTTGTTCGCTGCGGCCGTCAACGACGCCGTGCGCAAGATCGAAGCCAACAGCCAGGACAAAATGTCCGGCGTGACCGCGGGCATGCAACTGCCGCCGGGCATGAAGCTGCCGTTCTGATCGACTCGCGCGACTGCAAAAATGCCAGGCATCGTGCCTGGCATTTTTGTTTGTGTCGGGCACAATCGAACGTCAGCCTTGCAATGGCTGTCTGCACTCTATACCGCTGAATTCAATCACCGATATAAAGGAGCCCCGCTGATGACCGAAGCCATGACCCTTAACCAGCGCATCGTCCTGGTATCCCGCCCGCAGGGTGCGCCCGTGCCGGAAAACTTCCGCCTGGAGCGCGTAGCGCTGCCAGACCTCGCAGACGGCCAGGTTCTGCTCAAGACCCTGTTCCTGTCCCTTGACCCCTACATGCGTGGGCGCATGAGTGACGCGCCGTCCTACGCCGCGCCGGTAGAAATCGGCGAGGTGATGACTGGCGGTGCTGTGAGCCGCATCGAGCAGTCGCGCAACCCCAAGTTCGAGGTGGGCGACCTGGTGGTCGGCGCCACCGGCTGGCAAAGCCATAGCATCAGCGACGGACGCAACCTGATGCCGGTGCCCAAGGGCCTGCCGAGCCCGTCCATGGCCCTGGGTGTGCTGGGCATGCCCGGCATGACGGCCTACATGGGCCTGATGGATATCGGCCAACCCAAGGCCGGGGAAACCCTGGTGGTGGCGGCGGCCTCCGGTGCGGTGGGCTCGGTGGTCGGCCAGGTGGCCAAGCTCAAGGGCCTGCGGGTGGTCGGCGTGGCCGGCGGTGCGGACAAGTGCCGTTATGTGGTGGAGGAGCTGGGGTTTGACGCGTGCATCGACCACAAGAGCGCGGACTTTGCCGAAGAGCTGGCCCAGGCCTGCGACAAAGGGGTGGATATCTATTATGAAAACGTCGGCGGCAAGGTCTTCGACGCTGTGCTGCCCTTGCTCAATCCCAAGGCACGGATCCCCCTGTGTGGCCTGATTGCCGGCTACAACGCCCATGAGGCGCCCACCGGCCCTGATCGCCTGCCAGCGCTGCAACGCACCCTGTTGACCAAGCGCGTGCGTATCCAGGGGTTTATCGTGTTCGACGACTATGGCGACCGCCACCCGGAATTTATCAGCGCCATGGCGCCCTGGGTGCGGGACGGCAAGGTCAAGTTCCGCGAAGACGTGGTCGATGGTCTGGAGCAGGCTCCCGAGGCCTTTATCGGCCTGTTGGAAGGGCGCAACTTCGGCAAGTTGGTCGTGCGTATTTGACGCTTATCCGAGGCGCGGGTATAAACCGCGTCTCGTTGTTTTGTCGGACCTTTGCCCCATGAGCTTCAGCCCTCTGATTCGTCAACTGATCGACGCCCTGCGCACCTTGCCGGGCGTGGGCCAGAAAACCGCCCAGCGCATGGCGCTGCAACTGCTGGAGCGTGACCGCAGCGGTGGCTCGCGACTGGCCCAGGCCTTGAGCCAGGCCATGGACGGTGTGGGCCATTGCCGCCAGTGCCGCACCCTCACCGAAGAAGAACTGTGCCCGCAATGCGCCGACCCCCGTCGCGACGATACGCTGCTGTGCGTGGTCGAAGGGCCGATGGACGTCTACGCGGTGGAGCAGACCGGCTATCGCGGGCGCTACTTCGTGCTCAAGGGCCACCTGTCGCCGCTCGACGGCCTGGGGCCGGAGGCCATTGGTATCCCGCAGTTGGTGGCGCGCATTGAAGGGCAGGGCACCTTTACCGAGGTGATTCTGGCCACCAACCCGACGGTGGAAGGGGAAGCCACGGCGCATTACATCGCCCAACTGCTGACCAACAAAGGCTTGATCACCTCGCGCATCGCCCATGGCGTGCCGTTGGGTGGCGAGCTGGAACTGGTGGACGGCGGCACCCTGGCGCACTCGTTTGCCGGGCGTAAACCTATCGCGCTCTAAGCCCAATATCCTCTGGCACGCTGGCTTGTGTGGGAGCTGGCTTGCCTGCGATGGCATCGCCTCGGTCCTCCTGATACACCGCAGTGCCTGCATCGCAGGCAAGCCCGCTCCTACATGGGTTCTGCGTTCGGCTTGATAACCAAGCAAGCGCTTGGTAAGTTCGCTCCATCTCTGCATGGAGCTTGCCGATGTCTGCCTACCAGGAATATTTCGACCCCAGTCACCAATTGGTCCGCGACAGCGTGCGCCGTTTTGTCGAGCGCGAGATTCTGCCGGGCATCGAGCAATGGGAGGAGGCCGAACACTTCCCCCGCGAGCTGTACCTCAAGGCCGGCGCGGCGGGGATTCTCGGCATTGGCTACCCTGAAGCCCTGGGCGGCAGCCATGAGGGCGACCTGTTCGCCAAGGTCGCCGCCAGCGAAGAGCTGATGCGTTGTGGCTCCGGTGGTGTAGTGGCGGGGCTGGGCTCGCTGGATATCGGCCTGCCGCCCGTCGTCAAATGGGCGCGCCCCGCAGTGCGCGAGCGCGTGGCCCCGCAGGTGCTGTCCGGTGAGAAGATCATGGCCCTGGCCGTCACCGAGCCCGGTGGCGGCTCCGACGTGGCCAGCCTGCAAACCCGTGCGGTGCGCGATGGCGATTGTTATCGGGTCAGTGGCAGCAAGACTTTTATCACCAGTGGCGCACGCGCCGACTACTACACCGTCGCCGTGCGTACCGGCGGGCCTGGCTTTGCCGGCATCAGCCTGTTATTGATCGAGAAAGACACGCCTGGCTTCACCGTCGGCCAGCCGCTGAAGAAGATGGGCTGGTGGGCGTCGGACACTGCCGAGCTGTTCTTCGATGATTGTCAGGTGCCGGTGGGTAATCTGATCGGCGGCGAAAACATGGGCTTTGCCTGCATCATGGGCAACTTCCAGAGCGAGCGCCTGGCCCTGGCATTAATGGCCAATATGACCGCGCAGATGGCCCTGGAAGAGAGCCTGAAGTGGGCTGCGCAGCGGCAGGCCTTTGGCAAGCCGATTGGCAAGTTCCAGGTGCTCAAGCACCGCCTGGCGGAGATGGCCACGGCGGTCGAGGTTTCCCGCGAGTTCACTTACCGCCAGGCGGCGAAGATGGCGGCGGGCAAGAGCGTGATCAAGGAGATCTCCATGGCCAAGAACCTGGCCACCGACACCGCCGACCGCGTGACGTATGACGCGGTGCAGATCCTGGGTGGCCTGGGCTATATGCGCGGCAGCCTGGTGGAGCGGCTATACCGCGACAATCGGATTTTGTCGATTGGCGGCGGGACCCGGGAGGTGATGAATGAAATCATCAGTAAGCAGATGGGCTTGTGATTGAGGGGGCTCCCACCTTTGAATGGGTTCGCAAATCAAAATGTGGGCTTGCCCGCGATGAAGCCCACAAGACCCGCGCAAATTACCGCTCAGTCAACCCAAACTGCGTCAAACAGAACGTAGGGATCCCCATATCCTCCAGACGCTGCGAGCCGCCCAACTCCGGCAGGTCAATAATCGCCGCCGCCTCAAAAATCCGCGCGCCCATGCGCCGCGTCAGGTTTGCTGCAGCAATCAAGGTGCCACCGGTGGCGATCAAGTCATCGAACATCAACACCGAATCCCCTTCACACAGGCTGTCGGCGTGCACTTCGAGGAAGGCTTCGCCATATTCGGTCTGATAGCCCTCGGACAGCACGTCCGCTGGCAGCTTGCCTTGCTTGCGGAACAGGATCAGCGGCTTGTTCAGTTGGTAGGCAATCACCGAACCGATCAAAAAGCCTCGGGCGTCCATCGCGCCGATATGGCTGAACTCGGCTTCGACGTAGCGGTGGATAAAGGTGTCGGCCACCAGGCGCATGGCCTTGGGCGACTGGAACAGCGGCGTGATATCACGAAAGATCACCCCAGGCTTGGGGAAGTCGATGACGGGGCGAATCAGGGATTTGATGTCGAAGGCGTCGAAAGTCATCGTCGGGAGTCCTGGGCGCAAAGACCCAGCAGTATACCTGCGGCCTCGCCGGTTGGCTTGGCCACAAGTGTCGCGCCCCTCGTGCGCCGATCAGCCGTCGAGGGAGCCGCCGGCCAGCGCGCAGAGCTGGATCGGGTCGAGGATGTGCACTTCCTTGCCCTCGGCGGCAATCAGTTCATTCTGCTGGAAGCGCGTGAACACCCGGGACACGGTTTCTACCGCCAGGCCCAGGTAATTGCCGATTTCGTTGCGCGACATGCTCAGGCGGAACTGATTGGCCGAGAAACCACGGGCGCGGAAGCGCGCCGACAGGTTGACCAGGAAGGTGGCAATCCGTTCGTCGGCGGTTTTCTTCGACAGCAACAGCATCATTTGCTGGTCGTCCCGGATTTCCCGGCTCATCACTCGCATCAACTGGCGGCGCAACTGCGGCAATTGCAGGGCCAGTTCATCCAGGCGTTCGAAGGGAATCTCGCACACCGACGTGGTTTCCAGGGCCTGGGCCGACACCGGGTGGATCTCGGTGTCCATGCCCGATAGGCCAACCAGCTCGCTGGGCAGGTGGAAACCGGTGATTTGCTCTTCGCCACTATCGCTCAGGCTGAACGTCTTCAAGGCGCCCGAGCGTACTGCATAGACGGAATCGAACTTGTCGCCCTGGCGAAACAGAAACTCGCCTTTCTTCAGTGGGCGACCACGTTTAACGATTTCGTCCAGCGCATCCATGTCTTCCAGATTCAGCGAAAGTGGCAAGCAGAGGGGAGCCAGGCTGCAATCCTTGCAGTGAGCCTGGCTATGAGCGCGCAGTTTAACTGGCTCGGACATTTCTTAAATCCTTGTGGGAAAACACACATAAGACGTAAGGGTACCGCACTGAGGGACTATCAAGCCAGCCTGTACAAAAAACCGGCAGAGATATAAAGATTTTTACCCGGTGGCCGATGAACTGCTAACGACCAAGAGCTTGGAGGCTCACGATATGCTTTCCATCGACGGCAATCTTCCGTCCCGCACCACTGTGCCGACGCTGCTTGAACCGAAAAAAACCAGCACCGTGGGCGCCGGTACCGAATCAACGGCGCTGGGTGAAACCCAGCCTGCCGAAGGCGTGAGCGTGACCTTTTCCGGTGCGTCGCTGAAGGCTGCCAGCGCCGAGAAGACGGCCAACGATGATATCGAAGAAAGCGGGCTGGACGAGAACGTGCAGAAACTGCTGAAAATGATTCGCCAGTTGAAGCAGCAGATCGCGGAAAAGATGGCAGAGATGTCGGCGATCATGTCCGACAAGCGCCTCAGCCCGGAGCAGGTCCTGGCGAAACTGAGCGGCGTGCAATCGGCGCTGGGCGGCTTGCAAGCCTCGCTGACCGGCGCCTATGCGTCGTTGAGCGAAGCGATGAAGAACCTGAGCGCCGAAGACGCGGTGAAGGCCGCCTCGTTGATGGCCAAGTAACCCGGCTCAGATCACCCGTGAAAAGCGCTGCCTATTCTGTTGCTCCAGATAGGCATCGAACACCATGCACACCGAGCGCACCAACAGGCGCCCGGCTGGCAGCACCCGGATTCCCTTGGCGTTGAGTTCGATCAGGCCGTCTCCGGCCATTACTTCGAGTTGCGGCCAGAGCTCGGCGAAATAACCGCGAAAATCCACGGTGAAGGCCTGCTCGATGCTGTCGAAGTCCAGGCTGAAGTGACAGATCAGCTGTTGGATCACCGCCCCTCGTAAACGATCGTCCGCCTTGCACAGCAGGCCGCGACTGGTGGCCAGTTGCGCGCCGGCCAGGGCATTCTGGTAATGACTCAGGTCGCTGCTGTTCTGGCAGTACAAGTCACCAATCTGACTGATGGCCGAAACGCCGAGCCCGATCAAATCGCAATGACCGTGGGTGGTGTAGCCCTGGAAATTGCGTTGCAGGGTGCCCTCTTCCTGGGCGATGGCCAGTTCGTCGTCGGGCAGGGCGAAGTGGTCCATGCCGATGTAGGTGTAGCCGGCGGCTGTCAGTTGCTCGATGGTTTCCTGCAGCATCTGCAACTTGACGGCGGGAGCCGGCAGGTCTTCGCTGTTGATCCGTCGCTGGGGCAGGAAGCGTTCCGGCAGGTGGGCATAGTTGAATACGGACAGGCGGTCGGGTTGCAGGCTGATGACTTCGGCCACCGTGTGGGCGAAATGCTCGGGGGTCTGCTTGGGCAGGCCGTAGATCAGGTCAATGTTGATCGAGCGAAACTGCAGGGTGCGCGCGGCGTCAATCACCGCGCGGGTCTCTTCCAGGCTTTGCAGGCGATTGACCGCCCGTTGCACCTCGGGGTCCAGGTCCTGCACGCCGATGCTCACACGGTTAAAGCCCAGTTCACGCAACAGGCCCATGGTGGCCCAGTCGGCTTCCCGTGGGTCGATCTCAATGCCGTAGTCGCCGGAATCGTCATCCAGCAGGTTGAAGTGTTGGCGCAGTTGCGCCATCAGTTGGCGCAATTCGTCGTGGCTGAGAAAGGTCGGGGTGCCGCCGCCAAAATGCAGCTGTTGCACCTGTTGGTGGGGGTCCAGGTGGCAGGCCACCAGTTGAATCTCTTGCTCCAGGCGCTGCAGGTAGGCCTGGGCGCGACCGCGGTCCTTGGTAATGACTTTGTTGCAGGCGCAGTAGTAGCAGATGTTCGCGCAGAACGGCACGTGCACATACAGCGACAGCGGGCGCACGGCCTTGCGGCTGTCGCGCAGGGCGTGCAGCAGGTCAAAGGTGCCGACCTGGCTGGTGAATTGTACGGCGGTGGGGTAGGAGGTGTAGCGCGGTCCTGCCAGGTCGTAGCGATGAATCAGATCAGTGTCCCAACGAATGGCGTCGAGCATGCGGGCGTTCCCCGGATTGGCTAGTGGGCCGAGTCTAGGGGCATGGCTGGGCGGTCATCTTGATTTGTATCAACGGGGAGCGGCGCTATGCCACATGGCCTTTTAGTGGCCCATCAGCCAGTGCTGATGGGGCCCGGGTAGGGTCCAGATACCGAACACAATCACCAGCAGGCCGCCGGCCATGCGCACACTGCGCTTGCGTAACAGCGCGGTGACGCGCTCCGCCGCCAGCCCGGTGGCGAGCAGTACCGGCCAGGTGCCGAGGCCAAAAGCGAGCATCAGCAACCCGCTGTCCACGGCGTTGCCCTGGCTGGCCGCCCACAACAAGGTGCTGTAGACCAGGCCGCACGGCAACCAGCCCCACAGCGCGCCCAGCAGCAGGGCGCGGGGCAGGCTGGACACCGGTAGCAAACGGTTGGCAAACGGCTGGATATGCCGCCACAGGCCGCGCCCGAGGCTTTCGATACGGGTCAGGCCGCTCCACCAGCCGGCCAGGTACAAGCCCATGCTGATCAGTAGCAGGCCGGCCAGGATGCGCATGAACATCGCCGCCGGGCTGTTGGCCACGGCCCAGCCGGCCAGGCCGATCAATACGCCGGCGGCGGCATAGCTGAGGATGCGTCCCAGGTTGTACGCCAGCAGCAGGCGAAACCGCCGGCTGCGCTGTTCCGGGGGGATGGCCAGGGTCAATGCGCCCATCAGGCCACCGCACATCCCCAGGCAATGGCCGCCGCCCAGCAGGCCGAGGATCAGCGCGGAAACCAGCAGCGGCGCGAGGTCAAGCATGGGGCGGCGCCGGCTCGTCAGGCTTGGCCGGTGGCTGCGGGTGGCTGCTGGCCTCGTCGACAGCGGCCAGGTGCTTGGGATCCTGGTCGTCGAACAGCACGCTGTGGGCCGGCCCGTCGAGGTCGTCATACTGGCCGCTGTCCACCGCCCAGAAGAAGATGTAGATGGCGATGGCGACGATCAGCAGCGCCGCAGGAATCATTACGTAAAGAGCTGGCATCGCTACTCCATGCCCGCGCGGCTCAAGCCGGCAGCGGACGGGGCTGTGGGGTGGTGCTCGCGGCACTGGCGCGCGGCAGGCGCGTCAGGCGCAGGGCGTTGAGCACCACGGTCAACGAACTGAGGGACATGCCGATCGCGGCCCAGATCGGCGTGATCCAACCGAGGGCGGCGAACGGCAACATCAGGCCATTGTACAGCCCGGCCCACAGCAGGTTTTCAATGATTACCCGGCGCGTACGCCGCGCCAGGCTGAACGCTTGCACCAGGGCATCCAGGCGGTTGGACAGCAGCACCGCGTCGGCGCTGGTTTTTGCCAGGTCAGTGGCCGAGCCCATGGCCACGCTGATATCCGCCGCGGCCAATACCGGCACGTCATTCACGCCGTCACCGAGCATCAACACCTTGCGGCCTTCCTTGTGCAACTGTTGCAGCACTTGCAGCTTGTCATCCGGGCGCAGGCCGCCACGGGCTTCATCAATCCCCAATTCGGCGGCGACGCTGGCGACCATCGGCGAGCTGTCGCCCGATAGCAGCAAGGTGCGCCAGCCCCGCGCCTTGCACGCGGCCAGCAGTGCCGGCGCATCGCTGCGCAGGCGATCATCCAGGACAAACCAGGCCAGGGCGCCGCCAGTATCGCCCAGCAGCAGCCATTGGCCAGCGTCTTGCGGCGAATCGGGTATCGCGCAGCCGCTTAATTCACAGACGAAACCGGGCTGGCCGATCCGCAGCAGGCGTTCACCGACCCGACCTTCGAGCCCCAGGCCGGGGGTGCTGAGCACTTCATCAGCCGCCAGCGGGGCGCGGCCGAAGGCCCGGGCAATCGGGTGTTCGGAGCGGTTTTCGAGGGCGGCGGCCAGGGCCAGGGCCAAGTCGCTGCTTATGCTGCCCAGTGGCCGGATGGCGCGCAGGGCCAGGCGGCCCTCGGTGAGGGTGCCGGTCTTGTCGAAAATCACTGTGTCGATCTGGTTCAAGCCTTCCAGCACATGGCCTCGGGTCAGCAACAGGCCGAGTTTGTGCAGGGTGCCGGTGGCGGCAGTCAAGGCGGTGGGGGTTGCCAGGGACAAGGCGCATGGGCAAGTCGCCACCAGCATTGCCAGGACAATCCAGAACGCCCGCGAGGGGTCCAGTTCCCACCACAGCAGGCCAATCACGGCGGCGGCGATCAGCGAGCAAAGCAGGAACCATTGCGCGGCGCGGTCGGCGATCTCGGCCAGGCGTGGCTTTTCGGCCTGAGCCCGCTCCAGCAGGCGCACGATGGCCGACAAGCGGGTGTCATGGCCCAGGGCGCGCACTTCCACGGTCAGCGCGCCTTCGACGTTGAGAGTGCCGGCGGTGACGCTATCGCCGGCTTGTCGCGGTTGTGGCAGGTATTCGCCGGTGAGCAGGGATTCATCAATGCTCGACTGGCCATCCAGGATCACCCCGTCAGCCGGCAGGATCGCGCCCGGATGCACCAGCACCCGGTCGCCCAGGGCCAATTCGGTGAGCAGGATGCGTTCGCTCTGGCCATCGCCTTTGAGGCGCAGGCACGAGGCCGGCAGCAGGTTGACCAGTTGGGCGGTGGCGGCGGCGGTGCGTTCTCGGGCGCGGCGCTCCAGGTAGCGCCCGGCCAGCAGGAACAGGGCGAACATGCCTACGGCATCGAAATACAACTCGCCCACCCCCGTGATGGCGGTCCAGATGCCCGCCAGGTAAGCGCCGCCAATGGCCAATGACACCGAGACATCCATGGTCAGGTGGCGGGTGCGCAGGTCGCGCATGGCGCCCTTGAAAAACGGCGCGCAGCTGTAGAACACAATGGGGGTGGTCAGAAATAGCGCGACCCAGCGCAGGATCACGTGCAGCTCGGGGCTCAGGTCGATATTGAATTCCGGCCAGGTGGCCATGGTCGCCATCATCGCCTGGAACCACAGCAAGCCGGCGACCCCGAGTTGGCGCAGGGCCAGGCGGTTTTCGCTGGCCAGTTGTTCGGCGGCGCGGTCGGCCTGATACGGGTGAGCGGCGTAGCCAATCTGGCGCAGCTCGCTGAGCACCTGGCTCAACGGCAATTGCGCGTCGGCCCAGCGCACATGCAGGCGATGGTTGGACAGGTTCAGCCGCGCCTCGGCCACGGCCGGCAGGCTGCGCAGGTGTTTTTCGATCAGCCAGCCACAGGCGGCGCAACTGATGCCTTCCATCAACAGGGTGGCTTCGGCCAGGTCGCCGTCGTGGCGCACGAAGGGCTTTTGCACATCGGCGCGGTCGTACAGCGCCAATTCGTCGACCAGTTGCACCGGCAAGGCTTCGGGGTTGGCCGAGGCTTCACTGCGGTGCTGGTAGTAGCTTTCCAGGCCGCCCGCGACAATTGCCTCGGCCACTGCCTGGCAACCCGGGCAGCAGAGCTCGCGGGGCTCGCCGAGGATCACCGCGGTGAAGCGGCTGCCGGGCGGGACGGGGAGGGCGCAGTGGTAGCAGGGGGTTGGGGTGGTCATGGCTTTGGATCTGTGTGGGCAGGGAGGGCCTCATCGCGCGCAAGCCCGCTCCCTCTGTAGGAGCAGGCTTGTCCGCGATGCGCGAAGCGCAGGCTTTCAGTTCTTCAGGTCTTCAGCACCCTGCAACGGCTCGTCACCCAACTTCAAGTCGGTGCCATGGCTGACTTCTTCCTCTTCAAACATACGCCAGGTACGGTCGCCTTCGACCCCCAGCAGTTCGACGAAGCGGCGGCCTTCGACCTTGTCAGTCACCTGGCCGATATAACGCCCCGGCTCGCTCTGGCTGCGGGTGAGCACGACCTTGCGGTCTTTCTCCGGCTGGGTCGGCGAAATCAGGTTCAGTTCCAGAGTGGTCGGCCCGCTGTTGCCCGTGAGAAACAGCTCCACTTCCCCGGTCAGTTCATCCAGGTGCAGGGTGGCGCGCATTTGCAGGGTCTGGGCCAGCAATTCGCGGTCCAGGGAGCGGTTGATGCCTTTGCCGGCCTCGTAGTAGTTGTCGTTGACCAGGTTGTCCGGGTTGTTCACCGCGATGGTCACCATGGACAAGGTCAACGTCACCGAGCAGGCCAGGATGGCAATGATGATCCAGGGCCAGAGGTGCTTGTACCAGGGGCTTGCGGCAGTTGCTACGGGCATTGTTCTGCTCTCTTTTAACGAATTTGTGGGCCGATGAATCGGCTCTTGGCTTCAACGTGGACGCTGTCATCGTCAGCATCCTTGAGGATGAATTTCACCTCGTTGGTGCTCGATGGCATTTGTTCCGGCGCGCTCGACAGCTCCACCGGCATGGTGAAGATTTCCCCGGCGGCGACCTTGATTTCGCGCTTGCCTTGTAGCTTGAGGTCCGGCAGGCCGCTGGCGTCCAGCACGTAGGTGTGATCGCGCTGGTCCTTGTTCATGATTTTCAGGCTGTAGACGTTCTCGATCCGCCCTTCGGCGTTTTCGCGGTACAGCACGCGGTCCTTGCTGACGTCGAAACCCACCAGCGAACGCATGAAGAACGCCGTGGCCAGCAGGGTGATCATCGCCAGCAGCACCAGCGCATAGCCGATCAGGCGCGGACGCAACTTGTGGGTCTTTTGCCCCGACAGGTTATGTTCGGTGGTGTAGCTGATCAACCCACGAGGGTAGTCCATCTTGTCCATGATGGTGTCGCAAGCGTCGATACAGGCCGCGCAGCCAATGCACTCAATCTGCAGGCCGTCACGGATGTCGATCCCGGTGGGGCAGACCTGTACGCACATGGTGCAGTCGATGCAATCCCCCAGGCCCAGGGCCTTGTAGTCCACGCCTTTCTTGCGCGGGCCTCGGGCTTCGCCGCGACGCGGGTCATAGGAAACGATCAGGGTGTCTTTGTCGAACATCACGCTCTGGAAGCGCGCATACGGACACATGTAGATGCACACTTGCTCACGCAGCCAGCCGGCGTTGCCGTAAGTGGCGAGGGTGAAGAAGCCAACCCAGAAGTACGACCAGCCATCGGCCTGGCCGGTGAAGAACTCGAAGACCAGTTCGCGAATCGGCGAGAAGTAGCCGACAAAGGTCATGCCGGTGACAAAACCGATCAGCAGCCACAGCGTGTGCTTGCTGAGTTTACGCAGGAGCTTGTTGGCGCTCATCGGCGCCTTGTCCAGCTTGATCCGCTGGTTGCGGTCGCCTTCGGTGACCTTTTCGCACCACATGTAGATCCAGGTCCACACGCTTTGCGGGCAGGTGTAGCCGCACCAGATACGCCCGGCGTACACGGTGATAAAGAACAGGCCGAACGCGGAGATGATCAGGATGCCCGACAGCAGGATGAAGTCCTGGGGCCAGAATGTCGCACCGAAAATGAAGAATTTGCGCTCTGGCAGGTTCCACCAGACGGCCTGGTGTCCGCCCCAGTTCAGCCATACCGTACCGAAGTACAGCAGGAACAGGCCAGCACCGCCGAGCATCCGCAGATTGCGGAACATCCCGGTGAAGGCTCGAGTGTAGATTTTCTCCCGCGAGGCGTAGAGATCGACAGTGTTGCTGGTTTTTTTGGCAGGCGGGGTAACGTCGTGTACCGGAATCTGATCGCTCATCATTGCATCCCACGGCAGTGGAGATTTGCCTCGGCCAGTACGTGCCAACCGGGGTCAAAATAGGGGTCTAGCAGTGGCGCAATGATACGCCTGTAGTACGGGTGAACGGGTGCGACCTTTGGTCGCGTTGGGGGAAATCAATTGATGGTGTACGTGACTTGAATCAATTGACAGGAGGAGTATGGACGGTTTTTCAGGGCTCGAAGGTCATTGGTCCCACGGGTTGATCAGTTTCACGCCGCTGCTTTGGAAGTCGGCGACATTGCGGGTGACCACGGTCAGGCCATGAACCAGAGCGGTTGCGGCGATCAGCGCATCACCTTCGTTAGCGCGATCTGGCACATGCAGGCTGGCGCAGCGCAAGGCCACGGCAGCGTCAATTGGCAGGATCCTGGCATCGAAGGCCGGCATGACATGGCGTTTGAGCCAGGTGCGCAAGACCTTGCCCTGCGCGGGGTCACGGCGTTCCATTCGCAGCACCCCAGTCTCCAGTTCCTTCAAGGTAATCGCCGAAATATACAGGCGTGGCGCAGCGACGGTTTTGGCCCACGCCACCACATTTTTGTCGGCTTGGGGTTTGCGTAACTCGGAAATGACATTGGTATCGAGCAGATACATCAAGAGAGGTCCACGGGTCGATGGATAATTACGGCACGTTCGGTTTCAAACTCGATATCCGCCGCTTCGGGCATCACCAACAGGTCAACAATATCGGCGTTGATGCCTGTCAATTTTTGGTAGTCCTCAATACTTAGCAGCACATGAGCAGGCTTGCCTCGGTCGGTAATAAAAACCGGTCCTTGGCGCGCGGCTTTTTTGGCACCGCTTGTGTCTTGGTTGAATTCGCGGCTGGAGATTGTCGTGATAGTCATGGGGCGCCTCCCAGCGGGATGGGGGAATGTAGTTACGTTACTACGGCGCAGTTGCAAGCTACAAGCAGTCGATGCGCTTCACTGGAAACAAAAAAGCCCCGTCAGCATGCGCTATACGGGGCTTTCTCTTGCGGCTTGCAGCTTACTTCTGTTCTTGCTGCTCTTGCTGCTCTTTGTGCGACAGGCTGTAAACATACGCCGCCAGCAAGTGCACCTTGTCGTTACCTTGCAGTTGCTCCTGCGCAGGCATCTGGCCCTGGCGGCCGTAACGGATGGTCTGCTGCAGTTGGGCGAAGCTGGAACCGTAGATGAACGCGCCCGGGTGGGTCAGGTCAGGTGCGCCCATCGCTGGCGTACCTTTACCGGCCGGGCCGTGGCAGGCCACGCAGTTGGCGGCGAAGAGTTTCTCGCCGTTGGCCACGTCGGCCTTGGCGCCTTCCGGCAGCTTGCGGCCATCGAGGTTGGTCAGCACAAAGCCGGCCACGTCGGCCACGCCTTGTTCGCCGATGACTTCAGACCAGCCCGGCATCACCGCATGGCGGCCGGCCATGATGGTGGCCTTGATGGTCTCTGGCTCGCCGCCCCAGCGCCAGTCGGCGTCGGTCAGGTTGGGGAAGCCGTAGGCACCCTTGGCGTCGGAGCCGTGGCAGACCGAGCAGTTGGAGGCGAACAGGCGGCCCCCCATCTTCAGGGCTTGCGGGTCCTTGGCTACTTCCTCAATGGGCATGGCCGCAAATTTGGCGAAGATCGGCCCAAACTTGGCGTCCGAGCGTGCCATTTCCTTTTCCCACTCGTGCACGCCGGTCCAGCCGGTCTGGCCGTTGGCGAATGGGGTTTGCTTGTCGTTATCGAGGTAGGCATAGCCCGGCAGCAGGCCTTTCCAGTTGCCCAGGCCCGGGTACAGCACCAGGTAACCCAGGGCAAACACGATGGTGCCGACGAACAGCATGAACCACCACTTTGGCAGTGGGTTGTCGTATTCCTCGATGCCATCGAACGAGTGACCAACTGTCTCGTCCGTTTGCTCGGCGCGCTGGCCCTTGCGGGTCGACAGCAGCAGCCAGGTCAGGGCAAAAATGGTACCCAGACTGAGGACTGTGACGTACAGACTCCAGAACGTAGTCATTCTTTGTTACTCCTAGAAGCTTGCTCGACGTGCTTGATGGCTTCGGGATCATCCGCAAAAGGCAGCAAGGTCGCGTCTTCAAACTCTGACTTGCGCTTGGGGCTGAATACCCACAACGCCAGACCGATAAAGGCCACCATCACGACAACGGTGCCCAGGCCTCGAATCATCCCGATATCCATTCAGATCACCGTTTGCTTTTGATGATGGTGCCCAGGCCTTGCAGGTAGGCCACCAGCGCGTCCATTTCGGTCTTGCCCTTGACGGCTGCCTCGGCACCGGCGATGTCTTCGTCGGTGTAAGGCACGCCGAGGGTGCGCAAGACTTCCATTTTCTTGGCGGTGTCTTTGCCGTCGAGCTTGTTTTCCACGAGGAACGGGTACGCCGGCATTTTCGACTCGGGCACTACGTTGCGCGGGTTGTACAAGTGCGCACGCTGCCAGTCATCGGAGTAACGACCGCCAACACGGGCCAGGTCCGGACCGGTACGCTTGGAACCCCACAGGAACGGGTGGTCCCACACGCTTTCACCGGCGACCGAGTAGTGGCCGTAGCGTTCGGTTTCGGCACGGAACGGGCGGATCATCTGCGAGTGGCAGCCGACGCAGCCGTTGGCGATGTAGATATCGCGGCCTTCCAGTTCAAGGGCGGTACGCGGCTTCATGCCTTCGACCGGCTTGTTGGTCACGTCCTGGAAAAACAGCGGAACGATCTGGGTCAGGCCGCCGATACTCACGGCGATGACCATGAAGAAGGCCAGCAGGCCGATATTCTTCTCGACTACTTCGTGCTTCATCAGTGAGCTCCCACGACGGCGATCTTGGTGGCGGCTTCAGCCTCTACAGGGTTGGAAGCACGCACGGTGCGCCATACGTTGTAGGCCATGAACAGCATGCCGCTGGCAAAGAACGCACCACCGAGGGCGCGGACGATGAAACCAGGATGGCTGGCTTGCAGCGCTTCGACGAAGGAATAGGTGAGGGTGCCGTCGTCGTTGATCGCACGCCACATCAGGCCCTGGGTGATGCCGTTGACCCACATCGAGGCGATGTAGAGCACGGTGCCGATAGTGGCCAGCCAGAAGTGGGTGTTGATCAGGCTGGTGCTGTGCATCTGCGCCCGGCCATACAGCTTGGGAATCATGTGGTACAGCGCGCCGATGGAAATCATCGCTACCCAGCCGAGAGCGCCGGCGTGTACGTGGCCGATGGTCCAGTCGGTGTAGTGGGACAGCGAGTTGACGGTCTTGATGGCCATCATCGGGCCTTCGAAGGTCGACATGCCGTAGAACGCCAGCGACACCACCAGAAAGCGCAGGATCGGGTCGGTGCGCAGCTTATGCCAGGCGCCCGACAGGGTCATCATGCCGTTGATCATGCCGCCCCAGCTCGGAGCCAGCAGGATGATCGACATGGCCATGCCCAGTGACTGTGCCCAATCTGGCAGTGCGGTGTAGTGCAGGTGGTGCGGACCGGCCCAGATATACAGGGTGATCAGTGCCCAGAAGTGCACGATGGACAGGCGATAGGAGTAGATCGGACGCTCGGCCTGTTTCGGCACGAAGTAGTACATCATCCCCAGAAAGCCCGTGGTCAGGAAGAACCCTACGGCGTTGTGGCCGTACCACCACTGGATCATCGCATCGGTCGCACCGGCGTAGGCCGAGTAGGACTTGAAGAAACTCACCGGCAACGAGGCGTGGTTGACGATGTGCAGCATCGCCGTCACGACGATGAATGCGCCGTAGAACCAGTTGCCAACGTAAATGTGCTTGGTCTTGCGCTTGACGATGGTGCCAAAGAACACGATGCCATAGGTCACCCAGACGATCGCCAGAAGGATGGCAAGGGGCCATTCCAATTCCGCGTATTCCTTGGTGGTGGTGAAGCCCATTGGCAGGGTGATGATGGCGCCCACGATAACCGCTTGCCAGCCCCAGAAGGTGAAGGCGGCGAGACCGTCGGAAATCAGTCGCGTCTGGCAGGTTCGCTGCACGACATAGTAGGAAGTGGCAAACAGTGCACATCCGCCGAAGGCGAAGATCACCAGGTTGGTGTGCAGCGGGCGTAGGCGTCCAAACGTCGTCCATGGCAGGTCGAAGTTCAACTCCGGCCAGACCAGTTGCGAGGCGATGAAGACACCGAGCCCCATGCCAAGGATCCCCCAGACCACCGTCATGATGGCGAACTGGCGGACTACCTTATAGTTATAAGCAGTCGGACTGATTGCTGTGCTCATTCTAAGGTTCCACGGTTTAGGTGTTTTATTAGGATAAAAATCGGTCGCAAGTATGGAGAAAGCGGGGTGCCATTGCAACGTAACGCTGACCTGCGTCAATGCTTTACAAACCAGATTCTGCGCCCTTTCCATGTTTGGCGTAAGGACAAAATCAAAAATGAAAAGCTGACTGGTTGGACAGGAATTTTGCAGGGGTGCAGGCACTTGCGCGCAGGTCTGGGCAAACAAGCTGACGCAGTGACGAATGGTCAATGGCGTGACAGCCGGTAACTGTCAGCCTTTGCGCCTGTCACCTTGCTTGAATGTCAGACTCATCGCGTGCAAGTCGGTCTGCGACCGCTCAACACCGGTCTACTGTCGGAACAAGCGTAGACCCGAATGGCGGGAGGGGAAAGGTGTGCTTTAGAAGGGTGCGACAATGGGGCGCAGGGGGCAGCGGTGAGTGGCAAGTCTGGAGCGGGAGAGGGGGGGGCTGCAAGAGCCGAGTTGAGAACTCTTCTCTTGCAGCTTGTAGCGTGCAGCTTACTTCTGCTCTTTCTGCGACAGGCTGTAGACGTAGGCCGCCAGCAGGTGGACCTTGTCGTTGCCTTGCAGTGCTTCCTGCGCCGGCATCTGGCCTTGGCGACCGTGACGGATGGTCTGTTGCAACTGCGCCAGGCTGGTGCCGTAGATGAAGCCGGCAGGTTGCGTCAGGTTCGGCGCGCCCATGGCTTCTACACCGTGGCCCTCTGGGCCGTGGCAGGCCACGCAAGTGGTGCTGAACGCTTGCTGGCCGGCGACCAGGTCAACCTTGCTGTCAGCCGGCAGCGGCAACTTGGCCAGGTCGTGGCGTACATAGGCAGCGACGTTTTTCACACCGTCTTCGCCCAGCACTTCACCCCAGGCCGGCATTGCAGCGTGGCGACCATTCATGATGGTCAGCTTGATTGCGTCCGCCGAACCACCCCAGCGCCAGTTGTCGTCCGCCAGGTTCGGGAAGCCATAGGCGCCCTTGGCATCGGAGCCGTGGCACACCGCGCAGTTGGAGGCAAACAGGCGACCGCCCATTTTCAGCGCTTGTGGGTCTTTGGCGACCTCTTCCACGGGCATGGCTGCGAATTTGGCGAAGATCGGCCCGAACTTGGCGTCGGCCCTGGCCATTTCCTTGTCCCATTCCTTGGTCTGGGTCCAGCCGTCTTCATAGCCCGGCAAGACACCTTTCCAGTTGCCCAGGCCCGGATAGAGGATCAGGTAGCCGACGGCAAATACCAGGGTGCCGGCGAACAACATGAACCACCATTGGGGCAGAGGGTTGTCGTACTCCTCAATCCCGTCGAAGGCGTGGCCCATGGTCTGGTCGACGCTGCCTTTGGTCTCGCCCTTGCGGGTGCCGAACAACAGCCAGGTCAGGCCGATCAGGCTGCCGAGGGTCAGTACACAGATCCATGTACTCCAAAAGGTAGTCATGGCCGAATGCTCCTTGTTACAGGCTCTTCTTGAGCGTCGGATGGGGTGCCGGTGGCGTCAGGCTTAGGCTCATCGGCAAATGGCAGCAGGCAGGCCTCGGCGAACTCCGGGTTGCGCTTGGAGTTGAACACCCACAGCGACAGGCCGATGAAGGCAATTGCCACCACCAGCGTGCCGAGGCCGCGGATCATTCCGGTATCCAGTTCAAAACCCATGGTTCACCTCTTGCTCTTGATTGCAGTGCCGAGCACTTGCAGGTAAGAGACCAGAGCGTCCATTTCGGTCTTGCCCTTGAGGCTGTCCACGGCGGCGGTGATGTCCGCGTCGGTGTACGGCACGCCGAGGGTGCGCATGACCTTGAGCTTGGTTTCGGTGTGGCTGCTGTCGACCTGGGCGGTGACCAGCCATGGATAGGCCGGCATCTTCGACTCAGGCACGACGTTGCGCGGGTTGTACAAGTGCGCGCGGTGCCAGTCGTCGGAGTAGCGTGCACCTACCCGGGCCAGGTCCGGACCGGTACGCTTGGAGCCCCACAGGAACGGGTGGTCCCACACGCTTTCGCCGGCGACCGAGTAGTGGCCGTAGCGTTCGGTCTCGGCGCGGAACGGCCGGATCATTTGCGAGTGGCACTGTACGCAGCCTTCGCGGATGTAGATGTCACGGCCTTCCAGTTGCAGCGCGGTGTAGGGCTTCATGCCTTCGACCGGCTTGTTGGTGACGTCCTGGAAGAACAGCGGGACGATCTGCGTCAGGCCACCGATACTCACGGCGAGCACCATCAGCAGCATCAGCAGGCCGACGTTCTTTTCAATCGTTTCGTGTTTCATCATCGACTCCTCAGGCCATCCGCGCCGCAGCGGCTACTTCGGCAGGTTGTGCCGAACGCACGGTGCGCCAAGTGTTGTAAGCCATCAGGAACATGCCGCTGAGGAAGATCGCACCACCCACCAACCGCACGATGAAGCCTGGGTGGCTGGCCACCAGGGTTTCGACGAAGGAGTAGGTCAAGGTGCCGTCTTCGTTGACTGCACGCCACATCAGGCCCTGGGCAATGCCGTTGACCCACATCGAAGCGATGTAGAGCACGGTGCCGATAGTGGCCAGCCAGAAGTGCGCGTTGATCAGGCCGAGGCTGTACATCTGCTCGCGACCGAAGACTTTCGGGATCATGTGGTACAGCGCGCCGATGGAAATCATCGCCACCCAACCCAGAGCGCCGGCGTGTACGTGGCCGATGGTCCAGTCGGTGTAGTGGGACAGGGCGTTGACCGTCTTGATCGCCATCATCGGACCTTCAAAGGTCGACATGCCGTAGAACGCCAGCGATACAACGAGGAAGCGCAGGATCGGGTCGCTGCGCAGCTTATGCCAGGCGCCCGAGAGGGTCATCATGCCGTTGATCATGCCGCCCCAGCTTGGCGCCAGCAGAACCAGCGACATCACCATGCCCAGGGACTGTGCCCAGTCCGGCAGCGCGGTGTAGTGCAAGTGGTGAGGACCGGCCCAGATGTACAGGGTGATCAGTGCCCAGAAGTGCACGATGGACAAGCGATAGGAGTAAACCGGACGCTCGGCCTGTTTCGGCACGAAGTAGTACATCATCCCCAGGAAGCCTGCGGTGAGGAAGAAACCTACGGCGTTATGGCCGTACCACCACTGCACCATGGCATCCGTCGCACCACCGTACAGCGAGTAGGACTTGGTCAGGCTGACCGGGATTTCCAGGTTGTTGACGATATGCAGGATCGCTACGGTGATGATGAACGCACCGAAGAACCAGTTACCGACGTAGATATGCTTGGTGTTGCGCTTGGCCACGGTGCCGAAGAACACGATGGCATAGGCGACCCAGACAATGGTGATCAGGATGTCGATAGGCCATTCCAGCTCGGCGTATTCCTTGGAACTGGTATAGCCCAGTGGCAAGCTGATTGCCGCCAGCAGGATCACCAATTGCCAGCCCCAGAAGCAGAACGCGGCGACTTTCGGCGCGAACAGCTGGGTCTGGCAGGTGCGTTGCACCGCGTAGAAGGAGCTGGCAAACAGCGCGCAGCCACCAAACGCGAAAATCACCGCGTTGGTGTGCAGTGGGCGCAATCGACCGAAACTGGTCCAAGGCAGGTTGAAGTTGAGTTCGGGCCATACCAACTGGGCGGCGAGAAAAACCCCGAGCCCCATGCCGACGATGCCCCACACCACCGTCATAATGGCGAATTGGCGGACCACCTTGTAGTTATAGGCGGTACTTAAAGTAGTGTTCATGGTTCCCCATCCACGGTTCAACCCAAGCAGATGCAGCACTTGGGCTGGAGTTATAGGCAGACTAAAAAGCGAGGCAAGCATGGGCAAAGAGCACAAGGCCAGTATTGACGGGGATCAATGGGCGCAGTGTGTGGGTGAATACGGTTGGTTGTGGAATGCAGCCACGCGCGAGGGCGCTGGCCCATCACCCACACTGATCCTGGCCCACGGTGCTGGCGCGCCGATGGACTCCGGCTTTATGGACGACATGGCTGCACGCCTTGCCGGGCATGGCGTGAACGTATTGCGCTTCGAGTTTCCCTACATGGCCCAGCGCCGTGTGGACGGGGGCAGGCGCCCACCGAATCCGGCTCCAAAGCTGCTGGAATGCTGGCGCGAGGTATATGCCCAGGTGCGACGTCATGTCGCTGGGCCTTTGGCTATTGGCGGCAAGTCCATGGGCGGGCGGATGGCCAGTTTATTGGCCGATGAATTGGCGGCTGATGCACTGGTGTGCCTGGGGTATCCGTTCTATGCGGTGGGCAAGCCAGAAAAGCCACGGGTCGAGCATCTGGCCGGGCTGAAGACCCCGACCTTGATAGTGCAGGGCGAGCGCGATGCGCTGGGTAATCGGGCGGCGGTGGAGGGGTATGTGCTGTCGCCGAGCATCGAGGTGATGTGGCTGGTGGCGGGGGATCATGATTTGAAGCCGCTGAAGGCTTCGGGGTTTAGTCATACGCAGCATTTGGAAGCTGCGGCGCAGAGGATCGCTGCGTTTCTCGGCGCCTGTTAGGGCCTCATCGCGAGCAAGCTCGCTCCCACATTTTGAATGGATTCACAAATCAAAGTGTGGGAGCGAGCTTGCTCGCGATAGGGCTAGATCAGGCAGTCAATCCCTAGCGGTTAAACCGCTCCACCAACGAATACTGCGTATTCGCCGTATGCGTCAGCTCTTCACTCAACTGCGCCGAGTTCAACGCCTGCTCCGACGTCTGGTCCGCCAACAGCGCAATGGTGCTGATATTGCGGCTGATCTCTTCGGCCACCGAGCTTTGCTCCTCGGTCGCGGCGGCGATCTGGGTGGTCATGTCGGTAATATGGGCCACCGCCTCACTGATCCCCACCAGCGCCGCGTCAGCTTCCATCACCCGTGCCACGCCTTCTTCAGCCTGGCGATGCCCGGCATCCATGGTCTGCACGGCGGTGCTGGCGGTCTGTTGCAGCTTGGCGATCAGGGCATGGATCTGCCCGGTGGATTCGCTGGTGCGTTGCGCCAGCTGCCGCACTTCATCGGCTACCACTGCAAACCCACGGCCCATCTCACCGGCACGCGCCGCTTCGATGGCGGCGTTGAGGGCCAGCAGGTTGGTCTGGTCGGCAATGCCTTTGATCACATCCACCACGCCGCCGATTTCGTCGCTGTCCTTGGCCAGTTGGGTCACGGTTGTCCCGGTCTCTCCAACCACCACCGACAGGCGCTGGATGGCTTCGCGGGTTTCCCCGGCAATGTCCCGGCCACGGCTGGTCAGGCGATTGGCTTCCTGGGTCGCATCGGCCGTGCGCTGTACATGGCTGGCGACTTCCTGGGTGGTGGCGGCCATCTGATTGACGGCGGTGGCCACCTGCTCGGTCTCGACGCGCTGGCGTTCCAGGCCGGTTGAACTGTTGTGGGCCAGGGTGTTGGACTGGCGCGCCTGGTCGTTGAGGTGCTCGGCGGTGTCCTGCAAACGGGTCAGGCAGGTCTTCAGGCGGGCTTCCTGGCTGAGGATCGACATCTCCAGTCGCGCCTGCGCGCCACGGCTGTCGGTGTACATCTGCGCAATCAGCGGGTCGGAGGTGGTCTGTTCGGCCAGGCGCAGCAGGCGCTTGAGGCCGCGCTGCTGCCAGCTCAGGCCGAGCAGGCCCAGGGGCACCGACAAGGCGGCGGCCAGGGCAAAACCCCAGTGGGAGTCGAACCAGACGCCGATCAGGAAGCTCAATTGGCTGACCAGGATAAACGGCAGCCAGTCCTGCAGTACCGGCAACCATTTATCGCTGCGCGGGATGGCCGACTTGCCCTGGTTGATTCGTTGGTACAGCGCTTCGGCACGGCGGATCTGCTCGGCGGTCGGCTTGACCCGCACCGATTCGTAG
This sequence comes from Pseudomonas sp. MF5691, assembly GCF_016405645.1. Lineage (NCBI taxonomy): Bacteria > Pseudomonadati > Pseudomonadota > Gammaproteobacteria > Pseudomonadales > Pseudomonadaceae > Pseudomonas > Pseudomonas sp. MF5691. The sequence continues at coordinate 37,065 of NZ_JAEKDC010000010.1, read as the reverse complement.
CCGATCACCTGTTCGCCGTCGAACACCGGGGTCACGTAGGCGTTGACCCAGTAGTGATCGCCGGTCTTGCAGCGGTTCTTAACGATGCCCATCCATGGCAAGCCTTGTTTGAGCGTCGTCCACATATGCGCGAACACGGCCGCCGGCACATCCGGGTGGCGAACCAGGTTGTGCGGGGCGCGCATCAGTTCATCCCGGGAAAACCCACTGATCTCGACAAACGCATCGTTGCAGTAAGTGATCACGCCTTTGGCATCGGTCGTGGAGATCAACCGTTGTTGAGCGGGGAAGGTACGTTCGCGCTGGGTAACGGGTTGGTTATTACGCATGATTGATCAATCCGCAAGGCTTTGACAGGTTGTCGGCCCCGGCGGGCTTTTATTTAACTTATTTTTGCAATAATCAGCGGGTTTCTATCGGGTGCCCAGGATGTCCATCGCCATGCGCTGGTGGATGGTGGTCCGTGCGTAATCGCGAACGAATGCCGAGCGGTCGGTGGGCTCGAGCTTGAGTCGAGCCAGTGCGGCGATGGCGGACTCCACATCTGCCGGGGCAAACACCGAAGCGTTGGCGATATGGGTAGTGGCGAAGTGTTTTGAGTAGCCTTCCAGGCCTGCCAGGATCGGCTTGCCGGTGGCGGCGTATTCGAACAACTTGGAAGGAATGACCTTGAGGAACGCCTTGAATGTATTGAGGTGCAAAAAAAGCACATCAGCCTGGTCATAGTGAGTGATGAGCTGGGCGCGGGGTGTCGGTGCAATCAGTTCGACATTCGTGATCTGCCGGCTTTGCAGTTCATCCCGCAACTTTTGTAGCGTGCCGCCATGGCCGATCACGAAGAAGCGCGCCCTGTCAGCCAAGCGTTCAGCCAACTGCGGGATGATTTTTTCCAGGCCCTGGCCTGCGCCGATATTGCCGGCATAGACAATTTTCAGGCGATCGGCAGGTGCCCAGGGGGTGTCCTGTGGGAGTGCTGGCTGGCAGAAGAGGGCGTCAATGCCATTGGTGAAGGTGGAAAACGTCTTATGCGGGTAGCGCTCGACGAAGTAACTGAGAAACCCCGGTGACACCAGGTTGATCCGCGATGCCTGGTTTATCGTAAGCCGTTCGACCACGTAAAACAGCCGGGCCAGGCACTTGCCTATAACGCCGGGGAATAGATCGGGCAATACATCGACGAAAATATCGCGGATATCCAGATAGAGTGGCGTCTTGCGTGCGCTGGCGATAGACGCCGCCAGGGCGGCGGTCATCAGCCGCGAGGAGGAGGCGAGGATCAAGTCGTACTCTTTGCCCTTTATCGCTTTGCGCACCCCATGGGCATAGGCAACAAACCCCCAGGCCTGATCGCGGAAGTTCCTGGGGTGCTTGGGCAGGGCTATGCGCGTAATACAAAGCCCTGGCCGCTGTTGGGCATCGCTGTCTACCGTGCAAGAGGTGGCATAGCGGTTGGGATGAGTGGTGAGCAAGTCGATCTGCACCTCGTCGCCCGGGTGCGCCAGCAGGGCCTCAACCATCGCTTCGACTCGGAATGCCGCCAGGTCAGGCGGGTAATAGAAGCTCAGTAGCAGAATTCGTATGGTCATGGATGGCCCTGGTCCTTGCCTGCCAACCGGTGGTACAGCCCCACCAGTTCGGCTTCTTGCTGTTCCCAGTTCAAATATCTGGCGGCAATCAGGCTATTGCTGGCATACCTGCGGCGTAACGCGGGATCACCCAGTAGGCGGGTGAGGGCTGTTTGCAGTTGCACGTCGTCACCCGCCGGTACCAGCAGCCCGATGTCATGGGCTCTGACAATCCGGCGAATTTCCGGGAAGTCCGTGGCGATCACCGGCAGCCCGGCGATCACGTACTCGAACAATTTGTTGGAGTCGGTGGTGAAGTGGTTCAGGCAGGTGTTTTCGATGGGTTGCACACCAATGTCGGCCGACGCGGTGTAGCTGGGCAAATCCGCCAGGGGCACCACCGGGATAAAATGCACCCGTTCGGCCAGGCCCAGTTCATTGCATAACGTCATTAACGGCACGCAGAGCTTGCCGCCGCCGATCAGCACGAAATAGGCATCCGGTACCCTTGCCGCTACCCGCAACAGCCGTTCCAGCCCGCGTCCCTGCTGCAATCCTCCCTGATAAACGATGATCGGCCAGGGCTGCAACAGCCCCAGTTCGTTGCGGATCCGTTGCGTCGGCGGGTTGTTGCTGAACCGGGGGCGATTCTGCAGCACCTGCGGGCGGGCAATCGCGTATGCCCGGGCAAAGAACTTCGCCCGCGTCTCGGTGGTGGTGATGTTGCCGTCAGTCCTGGGCATCAGCGTGCGCTCGATCAGCGCTACCCACTTGCGGTAGCGCCCGTAACCTTCGCGGCTGGTGCTGAGCTCGTGGGCGTCGTACACCAGCTTGGCGCCACTGAGCCGGGCGGCGAGCCAGGCGCTGGGCAGGGTATTGACGTCATGGGCGTGGATCACCGTGGCGCGGTGCCCGGCAATGCGCGCTATCAGGCCGATATGGGTCCACAGCCGGGCAACTACGCGCAGGACGGTCATTGGGTTGCCAGCAGCCGACGCGCTCGGCGATTGTTGCGCTTTGACACGGCGCCATCGCCATAACGGACGTCGTGCGACCCGAACTACCCGGGTGCCATCCATGAGGGTTTCCTTACTACGGGTCACGCCGGGAGTATGCAGCGCGAATACCGTGACTAGATAGCCAGCCGACTGAAGGGTCTGGGCTTGTTTCAATACCCGGGCGTCATTGCGGAATTCGTTCCATACGAGCATGGCAATACGAGTCAAGGGAACCCTCTCCTGTTCGGCTAGTTGAGAATCAATGGGCGAAGAACAGGGCATTGATTTTCTGCTGATGGTTTTTCAGATAAATAGCGTCCTCAATCATCGACTTGAGCCGGGCAAGACTTTGCCGGACCAGAATCAACGAGATAAGGGCGATATAGATGGGGGTAGGGGTCATGTACAGAAAGTCCATGACCATAAAGGCAAATGTTCCCAGGAAGCCCAGGGAGGACAGGGCATTGAGCAGCGCATGATGGTGGCGCTGCACAATTGAACGGATGCGGTCTTTGCGGTTGTATAAAACGATGATCAGTGTCGTGACGACCGCAATGTAAGTAAGGGCAATGGTCAGTAACGCGGGGTAGATGTAAAGGAGTGCGCCGAGGGTAATTGTCACGAAGCTGGCCGCTGACAAACCTCGGGTGAACCGGGAAAACGCCAGTACCGCCAACGGTCGCTGATGACTCAAGCTGTGGGACTTTTGGTTGTGCTTCATCAGTTGGTAGGCGCCCGTTCTGGAATAGCGCGACGCAATCAGCTCGGACAGTAAGTACAAGCCATAAAACAGAGCGGTCAATAAACTAAGGCCGATAATCAGCCAGGGCTTGCTGAATGACTTGAGGGCCGGGGGTAAATACTCGGGTATCGACTCGGAGCCCAACAGGATGAGTATTTTGATCGGCAACAGGAAGGTCACGATCAATAGGCCTTGCGCGCAGAAGTGGGCGGTATGGGCGGTGAAGGTGGCGGTCGGAGTGACCCGCATGAATTTACGAGCCAATGACATGCACCAGCCCAGAGTCGATAGCAGGGTGATCTGTAATGTCGACGCTTTCTCGATGGTCATTTGAGTCTCGTATGAGGTTGAGTTCAGCCTGTGATATCTGCAGCGTGTCGCTTTGCATAACCACCCGTTGTCTGGCGCGCAGGGACTTTTCCTGGAACGTGCGGGGGTTCAGGAACAGGGTTTCAATGGCGTCGCTCAGCTCGATGAAGCTCTCTGGGGCCGCGAGAAAACCACATTCATCATCGACAAACTCCGGTATTGCGCCGACTCGATTAGTAATCGGCACTAAGCCCGAGGCCATTGCCTCGTCGCGAGAAACACCCTGGGTGTCCATGCGACTGGGGCACAGGAACACCCCATAGTCTTTATGTAGTTCGGCGATTTCGGATTGTTTCAAGTAACCCTTGTCAATCCGCACATTCGCGTATTGGCGCAGGGGGGCCAATGTTTCCTCAAATAAAGGCCCGTCCCCGATCAGGCGAAATTGCAGTTCACTGAACCAGGGTTTTTGCGCCAGCAACTGGATGGCCTTGACACTCAGGTCATTGGCATAAGTGCGCGATACATAGGGGCGGATCGAGAGGATTTTCTTGCGTTGTTCAGGCGGTTTTTCCTGATAGGAAAACAACTGGGTATTAATCGGGTTGTGAATGATCCGGTACTGGTTTTTGGGTAAGCGAAAACCCAGGTCTTCCATGACTTCCTCGGCAAAGTGATGGGAGACGAACACCAGTTGCAAATGGGCCGGCATGGGGTTCAACAGGTTGCGCCAGAAACCCAAGCGCCGCTCGCTTTCAAGTGTGCCCAGTTGCTGTTGTTCTGCGCTGAGGTAGTTGTGCGCCCGCCGCCACCATGGCTGGATTTCGGAGCCATGGACCCAGACAATTGTGGGGAGGGCGTGCTTGCGCAACACCTCCCACATCTGCGGATCCAGGAAGTGCACCAGCACCGATTGGTATGACCCCGACCCGAGCATGTTTGCCAGGGCTGCCTGGGAGCCGGTGATGACATCGACGTTTTCAAACTCTTGGTAACTGACCGGCTCATTTGGCCGCAGGCGGAACACATCCACCGCTAGCCCTTGCGCTTGATACGCGCTCACACGGGTATGCAAAAAGCCGTTCCGGTACAGGTCGTCATAGGCCGGGTAATGGTTGCTCAGCAGCAAGTGCCCGGCTTTGCCGAGCAGGGTCGATGGCTGCGTATCGCGATGGCCCAGGACCAGCGCCTTGATTGTTGTGCTGCCACTTGCGTAAGCGCGGATCCCCAGGCGCACGCAGGCCGTTTCGGGGGGGACATCACAGCTCAGGTTGCAATTAGCCGTGTGCAGCTGATGGCTGATGCGTTGTTTCTGCGCATCTAGAAACAGGATGACCAACTGAATATTCAGGCCTGGGGTGGCATCGAGGAACAGCTTCAGGGGAGCGCTGCTAGCCAGTTGGTCCACGGGCAGTTCCTGCCGGGCATAGTGGTATTCGTGCCGACCGTCCGCGAGGGTTGAACTGATGTGCCAGGTACCTGCGTCGACCTCGGCTTGCAGCAACCTACTGCCTAGTGGGGCAAACAGCTTTGCCAAGGCTTCGCCGCTGATGTACGGCGTGCTGACACTCACTTGCAGCGGGGGGATGGTTTCTGCGTGACGTTGCAGTGTGTCGAGGGGGATACCGCTAGCCACCTCAACATCATCCACCACGGCGCTGACGTGCTGTGGGTTGGCGCCAGCCGCATTTTTGCAGTAGTTGAAGGCATCGGTTGCCAGGGCCAGAGGGTTTCGGTACTCGAGGGAGGGCAGGGCGTGGAGCCAGGCGCAGGCAGTTTGCCCGGCCAGCGACGAGGGTTTGATCAGTGCGCAACGGGCGGCGATGGCACTGCTGCAACGGTAGTCTTGCCCTGCGTTCTGTAGATGGATGCCATGCTCGTCGGCTGCGTAGTGCGCCACCTTGCCGATCACGCTGGTCTGGCTGTAGCGCGTGGCCAGGGCCAGGTCGAGCAAGTAGTGGGGGCCGTAATAGTCCTCGGCGAGCATCCCGCCCACCCAGGCTGCGCCGTTGGCCAGTTCAGCCACGGTAATGGCATTCAATTGCTTGCGGCTGATCAGGCGCAAGCGTGGGTCCGTAGCGGTTGCCCCCGAGTGCACCACTACCGTCATGAGGATATTGCTGTAGCGCTGGCGCTGCAGGTGCCGGGTCAGTGCCAGCAGCTCGGCGTTGTTGACCGCGTTGGCGATGATGCAGATCGTGGGCAAGGGATCGTCTTGAGGCGTGCCGGTGACTTTGGCCATGACATACCGCAAGCGATGAGCGTAAGTGTGTTCCTGCATCACCTTGCGCAAGCCGGCCAGGCGCAGTTTGGCGCTGTATTGCGGGTTGTCCGCCAGTGTCTTGAGCTGGTTGAGCATGTGTGAACTGTTGTCGGTGGCGATAACCAGATCCCCCAACAGCACGCGCAGGCCGCGGGAGAAATTGCTGACAGTCAGGGTGTTGGAGCCCAGCAGCTCGAAGACGCGTCGCGCAAACATCGACTGGGATTGCTTGACCGAGTTGAGATTGATCCCGTAGCGATAGCCTTTGTAGGCCAGGGCCATTTGATCGGCTCTCAAGGTCCCTACGATGTAAGGTTGATACTCCACAGGGAACTGATAGTTGGAGTCTTGTTTGCCGAGGTTGCGGTCGTAGATCTCCAAGGGGCGCAAACGTGACAGTTCACTGATGAGGTTGACGAGGTCGCGGATCCGATCGGGATAACGGACGTAGTAGGAACCGGCAAAGCAGAACCCGTCCTTGCGTTCATACAGCTCAATCGGGTTGTGCACCGCCGGCTGGCAGGCAAAGGGCAGCAGGTAGACGCGGTCGTGTCCCAGTGCGCCTTTATAGCGGTGAATGCAGTCGATATCGGTGGTGAATACAAAGTCGAATTGCTTGGCCGTATTCAGGAAGGTGTCGTAGTGCACGGGGTCTTCCTTGTTCCAGAACACTGTAGGCACGTGGTGTTCCCTGCACCACTGCACGACGCCCCGCAGCTCTTCGCAATTGTGCCCCACCTTGTTGCGCCACACGTCATCCTGGCCGCGCCATGCCGACTCGATAAACAGCAGTTCGGGTTGGAACGCTTCGAGTTCCGCCAGGTAGCGGGTCGGGGTCAGTTGCAGCAACTGGCATTCATGGCGGTAGGCATCGTAGGTAAATGCGTCCATCACGCAGGCCATTCTTAATTGTTTGGCATTCTCCTGGGCGCCTGGCAGCAGATGGCGGTGGACATGCTCGGCCTCTGCCAGCGGGCGGGGCGCGGGGGTCGCGATAACCGGCGCGGTGGCAGGCAGCGACTGCCGTACATGCTCAACCTTTGTGGGGGTGCAAATCGGGCGGTTCCTGCGGGCTTGCCGGTACAGCCTGAACAAGATCGCCGGCAGGCGCAGCAATGCGCCCAGCGAGCGGGTGCCGGTCTTCAACTGGTAGCCCAATTGATAGGTGAGGCTGGCGCGAGTCTTGATCAGCCGCTGTTCTGCCAGGTGGCGCTTGGCATTGGCACTGTTCAGGCTGTCGTCAAGCGTGGCGATCTGCTCAAGAGCGCGGGTGAGGGCCGCCTGCAATTGTTCGCTGTTCGCGCGTTGCTCCTCAAGGTCCTGGCGCAGTTGCTTGTGTAAGGCGCGTTCCATCGCATTCATCCTTGATTCGTTCTCAAGCCGCCAGCACGCCGGCAGCATCAATCACCAGAAGGCCATCGCGCAGGGCGGGCATCGACATGAATTCGCGATGCCTGACCAGCACGACATGAATCTGCGCCCGCTCGAGGGCGTCGGTGGTATCGGTCAGCGCGTGCATCGCCATGTCGGCGGGCAGCCCCTCGATGTTCGGTTCTACCAGCAGCAGTTTTACCCCCAGCTCCTTGCCCAGTTGCCGGGCGATACCCAGGGCGGGGCTTTCACGCAGGTCGTCGATATCGGCCTTGAACGCCAGGCCATAGCAGGCGATCCGTACGCTGCCTGCCTGCAGGTCGGTACGCTTGAGCAGCAGCGTGGCCAACGCCAGCTTGACCTGTTGGATCACCCACTGCGGCTTATACTCATTGACCTCGCGGGCCGTACGGATCAGGCGCGCCAGTTCCGGGGTCTGGCTGACGATGAACCACGGATCGACGGCAATGCAGTGCCCGCCCACACCCGGACCTGGCTGGAGGATGTTCACCCGCGGGTGATGGTTGGCCAGGCGAATCAGCTCCCAAGGGTTGATCCTCAACTGTGCGCAGATCATTGACAGCTCATTGGCGAAGGCAATATTGACGTCGCGAAAGCTGTTTTCCGTGAGCTTGCACATTTCTGCCGTACGCGCGTCGGTCACAAGGCACTGGCCTTCGACGAACGTCTGGTACAACTGCGCTGCGGCGGCCGAACAGGCCGGCGTCAGGCCGCCGATGATCCGATCATTGCTCACCAGTTCGCGTAGTACATGGCCCGGCAACACACGCTCCGGGCAGTGGGCGATGCGGATATCACTGGCTTCGCCGTGGGTTGCCGGGAAGGTCAGGTCGGGGCGCGCCCGGGCAAGCCACTGGGCCATGCGCTCGGTGGTGCCCACCGGGGAAGTGGACTCGAGGATGACCAGGTCGCGTTTTTTCAGCGCCGGGGCCAGGGTTTCGACCGCTGCCCGGATATAGCTCAGGTCGGGTTCATGGTTGTCCTTGAATGGCGTGGGGACGGCGATCAGGAACGCCTGCGCAGGTTCCACCGTGGTGGTTGCCCGCAGGTAGCCTTGGGTGATCACCGCGTGAACCAGCAGCTCCAGCCCGGGCTCGACAATATGCACGGCCCCGCGATTGATGATGTCCACGGTGCGCGGGTTGATATCCACGCCGACCACCTGTTTTTTGCGCGAGGCAAAAATGGCTGCGGTTGGCAGGCCGATGTAGCCCAGGCCGATGACGCAAATTTTCTCGACACTCATGCGGCGGCCTCGTTTTTTTGTGGAAGGTCCAGTAGCGCTGCCCGAATACGCAGGCAAGCGTTACCGTCGCCATAAGGGTTATGGGCGATGCTCATTTGCCGATACTCGGCCTCGTTCTCCAGCAATTGGTTGAGGTGATGGGTGATGCAACCGATGTCGGTGCCTACCAGCCTGACGGTGCCTGCCGCGACCGCTTCGGGGCGCTCTGTGGTCTCGCGCATCACCAGCACCGGCTTGCCCAGGGCGGGTGCTTCTTCCTGGATGCCGCCCGAATCGGTCAGGATCAGGTGGGCGCGGGTCATCAGGTACACGAAGGGCAAGTAATCCTGGGGGGCGATCAGGTACACGTTGTCGATCCCCGCCAGCAGACGTTTCACCGGCTGCTGTACGTTGGGGTTCAGGTGCACGGGGTAAACAAAGGCCACGTCCGGAAAGCACCGGGCGCTGTGAGCCAGGGCCTGGCAGATACGCTCCAGACCTTCGCCAAAGTTCTCGCGGCGATGACCCGTCACCAGCACCATGCGTTGCCCCAGGGGCAGGAAGGCAAACTGCCGATCAAGCCTGGCGCGGATCGGCACCAGTTTCTCCACCGTACTGAGCAGCGCATCAATCACGGTGTTGCCCGTGACATGGATGCTGTCCGGGGCTACGCCTTCATTGAGCAGGTTTTGCCGGGATGTTTGCGTGGGCGCAAAGTGGATCGTCGCCAGGCTGCCGGTCAGGCGCCGATTGCCTTCTTCCGGCCAGGGCGAGTACAGGTCGTTGGTGCGCAGCCCGGCCTCGATGTGGGCAATCGGGATCTGCCGGTAATAGGCCGCCAGGCTGGCGGCGAAGGTGGTGGCGGTGTCGCCGTGAACCAGGATCACATCCGGCTTGAAGTCATCCAGCACCGCCTGCAGCCCCTGGATGATGGCCGTGGTCACATCCGTCAGGTTTTGGCCTGCCTTCATGATGTTCAGGTCGTAATCAGGTACCAGCTCAAACAGCTCAAGCACTTGGTCCAGCATCTCGCGATGCTGCGCGGTGACACAGATTCTTGCGTCGAAATCGGCATCAGCTGCCAGTTGGATCGCCAGCGGCGCCATTTTTATGGCCTCCGGACGAGTACCGAAGATGGACAGGGTCTTGAGAGTCATGGGCGTGGGTTCTTATTGGGTACCTGACACACAGGCGTGGGTTCCCTCATCGCAGTCCCGGCAATTGAAAGCTCTGCTGGTTGGGTGAGTACGAAAGCTCCTAGGCATTCTGCCGAACGGGGGTAGGTGCGACCACTGACCGTACGGCTAGGTTTTATCGAACCCCGAACACACAAAAGCCGCCCGAAGGCGGCTTTGTGTTCAGTGCAGAGTGGCGGCTCAGCCCGCCAGCATCGGGTAGGTAAACAGCCCGAAATGCAGCAGGTTCAAGCCAAAGTGTGTGGCAATCGCTGCGCCCAGGCCGCCGAAGCGGTAGGCCAGGCCGTACCCCGCGCCGGCGATACTGGCCAGCAGCACCCATTGCCAACCCGCGCCCACATGCACCAGGCCAAACAGCAGCGAGGCCAGCAGCAAGGCGAGGTTTTCGCCATAAGGCAGTTGCTTGAAGCGCCGGCTCAGGCCGCCCTGGATATAGCCGCGAAACAGTGCCTCCTCAACCAGGGTCACCAGTAACAGGTTGTTCAACACCCAGAGCCAGGCCTGGTCCGGCCATTTGGGCGCCCAACTGATAATGCCCAGAAGCACCGCCCCGCCGAGGGCGGCGATGGTGGTCAGGGTCAAGGCCAGGGCCGTGGCATAGATCGACAGGCGCAACGGGCGGCGAGCGACGATCCACGGGCAGACCAGCAGCAGCCAGAAACCGATCAGCGGTTTGTCCTGGTTCAGGTACATCGAGAAGGGCACGGCATCGGCGCTGAAGCGCTGCGGGTCGATGCCGCGACCGTTGTAGAAACCGGGCAGCCAGTGCATCGCCAGGCCGAGGGCCAATACAATGAACAGGCCATGGCCGAGGTAGCGGGCCCATGGGATGTGTTGTTGGCGCACGGCGTAACCTGCCACCAGCAAGAGGCCGATGGACACCAGGGCCAGTAAACCCAGTTGCCCGTAGGCCAGGGCCAGTGCATAGCCGATGGATAGAAGTGCCAGGTACAGCCAGGGTAAAGCGGGCATTGAAAATCCTTGTGACGTAAAAATGACGCAATTGCTTTTGCAGGAACCGGCAAGCCGGTTCCTGCAACGGGTGCGTATTATAGCGGCGGGACCTGGAGGCAAAAATGAAAACACCGCCCGTAGGCGGTGTTTTGTCTGGCTTGACGCGTTATGAAGCAATCAACTGACGCAATACATAGTGCAGAATCCCGCCCGCCTTGAAGTACTCAACTTCATTGAGGGTGTCGATCCGGCACAGCACCTCGACCTTCTCGCTACGGCCATCTTCGCGGGTAATCACCAGCGTCAGGTTCATGCGTGGTTCGATCTCGGCATGGGTCAGGCCGAGGATGTCGATCTTCTCCTTGCCGGTCAGCTGCAGGGCCTTGCGGTTCTGGTCCAGCTTGAACTGCAACGGCAGCACGCCCATGCCCACCAGGTTGGAGCGGTGGATGCGCTCGAAGCTCTCGGCGATCACCGCCTTGACCCCCAGCAAGTTGGTGCCCTTGGCGGCCCAGTCGCGGCTGGAGCCGGTGCCGTATTCCTGGCCTGCGATCACCACCAATGGCGTGCCGGATGCCTGGTATTTCATGGCCGCATCGTAGATCGGCATCTTCTCGCCGGTAGGAATGTAGAGGGTGTTTCCCCCTTCTTCGCCGCCGAGCATTTCGTTGCGGATGCGGATGTTGGCGAAGGTGCCGCGCATCATCACTTCATGGTTGCCGCGGCGCGAGCCGTAGGAGTTGAAGTCCCGCGGTTCCACACCCTGTTCGCGCAGGTAGCGTCCGGCAGGGCTGTCGGCCTTGATATTGCCGGCAGGGGAGATGTGGTCGGTGGTCACCGAGTCGCCAAGCAGGGCCAGGATATTGGCGCCCTGCACATCCTTGATCACCGGCAGCGGCCCGGCGATGTCATCGAAGAACGGCGGGTGCTGGATATAGGTGGAGTCTTCCTGCCACACATAAGTCGCGGCCTGCGGCACTTCAATGGCTTGCCACTGTGCGTCACCGGCAAACACCTCGGCGTATTCCTTGTGGAACATGCTGGTGCTGACCTGGGCCACCGCGTCGGCGATCTCCTGGCTGCTGGGCCAGATATCGCGCAGGTAGACCGGCTGGCCATCCTTGCCGGTGCCCAGGGGCTCGCTGCTGATATCAATGCGCACGGTCCCGGCCAGGGCATAGGCCACCACCAGCGGTGGCGAGGCCAGCCAGTTGGTTTTCACCAGCGGGTGCACGCGGCCTTCGAAGTTTCGGTTGCCGGACAGCACCGACGCTACCGTCAGGTCGGCTTGCTGAATGGCTTTCTCGATAGGCTCAGGCAGCGGCCCGGAGTTGCCGATGCAGGTAGTGCAGCCATAGCCCACCAGGTCGAAGCCCAGTTGGTCCAGGTAGGGGGTCAGGCCGGCGGCGTTGTAGTAGTCGGTGACCACCTTGGAGCCGGGCGCCAGCGAGCTCTTTACCCAGGGCTTGCGGCTCAGGCCCTTTTCCACGGCTTTTTTCGCGACCAGGCCGGCGGCCATCATCACGCTCGGGTTGGAGGTGTTGGTGCACGAAGTAATCGCCGCAATCACCACCGCGCCGTTTTTCAGGCGATAGGTCTGGCCTTCGAAGTCGTAGTCGGCTTCACCCACCAGGTCGGCATTGCCCACCGCAACACCGCCACCGCCTTCACTTTCCAGGCGACCTTCTTCCTTGCTGGCAGGCTTGAACTGCAAGTCGAGGAAGTCGCTGAAGGCCTGGCTCACATCCGGCAGCGAGACCCGGTCCTGTGGGCGTTTCGGCCCGGCCAGGCTGGCCTCGACAGTGCCCATGTCGAGGGCCAGGCTGTCGGTGAACACTGGTTCTTCACCGGCGTTGCGCCACAGGCCCTGGGCCTTGGTATAGGCCTCGACCAGCTTGACGGTGGCGGCAGGCCGGCCCGACAGGCGCAGGTAGTCCAGGGTCACGTCATCCACTGGGAAAAAGCCGCAGGTGGCGCCGTATTCCGGGGCCATGTTGGCGATGGTGGCGCGGTCGGCCAGGGGCAGGTCGGCGAGGCCGTCGCCATAGAACTCGACGAACTTGCCCACTACGCCTTTTTTACGCAGCATCTGCGTGACCGTCAGTACCAGGTCGGTGGCGGTGATGCCTTCTTTCAATTTGCCGGTGAGCTTGAAGCCGATCACTTCCGGGATCAGCATAGACACCGGCTGGCCGAGCATCGCCGCTTCTGCCTCGATACCGCCCACGCCCCAGCCCAGCACGCCGAGGCCGTTGATCATGGTGGTGTGGGAGTCGGTGCCCACCAGGGTGTCGGGGAAGGCGTAGGTGCGGCCATCTTCGTCCTTGGTCCACACGGTGCGGCCCAGGTACTCCAGGTTGACCTGGTGACAGATGCCGGTACCCGGCGGCACGACGCTGAAATTATCAAAGGCGCTCTGGCCCCAGCGCAGGAACGCATAACGTTCGCCGTTGCGCTGCATTTCGATATCGACGTTTTGCTCGAAGGCGTCGGCATTGCCGAACTTGTCGACCATCACCGAGTGGTCAATCACCAGGTCCACCGGCGACAGCGGGTTGATGCGCTGCGGATCGCCACCGGCCTTGGCCACGGCGGCGCGCATGGCGGCCAGGTCGACCACCGCGGGTACGCCGGTAAAGTCCTGCATCAATACTCGGGCCGGGCGGTACTGGATTTCGCGATCGGAGCGGCGCTCCTTGAGCCAGGCGGCAAGGGCCTTGAGGTCGGCGCCGGTGACGGTTTTATCGTCCTCCCAGCGCAGCAGGTTTTCCAGCAGCACCTTGAGGGACATCGGCAACTTGTCCAGGTCTCCCAGGCTCTTGGCGGCTTCGGGCAGGCTGAAGTAGTGGTAGGTCTTGCTGTCGATTTGCAGGGTCTTAAGGGTTCTCAGGCTATCAACGGATGACATTACATGACTCCTTATGGTCCGCACGGCTACGGACCTGACGGGACGAACAGAGCTTATAAGCTAGCCCGGTTTTCAGTAGCAGGCTAATTACTGGACTCTATGGGCAAGTCCAAGGTTCCGAACTCAGCTATCATGCGCGCGTTTTCATGACAGGCATTGCGATAGAGCAAGCCAGTTGCCAGGAGATTCAATGAACACCCTTTTTATGCACTGCCGCCCGGGTTTTGAAGGCGAAGTCTGTTCCGAGATCGCGGAACACGCCGCGCGCCTGAACGTTTCCGGCTATGCCAAGGCCAAGACCGGCAGCGCCTGCGCCGAATTTGTCTGCACCGAAGAAGACGGCGCCCAGCGCCTGATGCGCGGCCAACGCTTTGCCGAGCTGATCTTCCCAAGGCAGTGGGCGCGTGGGGTGTTCATCGACTTGCCGGAAACCGACCGCATCAGCGTGATCCTCGCGCACCTGCGGGATTTCCCGGTGTGCGGCAGCCTGTGGCTGGAGATGGTCGATACCAACGACGGCAAGGAACTGTCGAACTTCTGCAAGAAATTCGAAGTGCATCTGCGCAAGGCCCTGCTGGCCGCCGGCAAACTGGTCGAAGACCCGAGCAAGCCGCGCCTGCTGCTGACCTTCAAGAGCGGTCGCGAAGTGTTTATGGGCCTGGCCGAGTCAAACAACTCGGCGATGTGGCCGATGGGCATCCCGCGCCTGAAATTCCCCCGTGACGCGCCCAGCCGCTCGACCTTGAAGCTGGAGGAGGCCTGGCACCACTTTATCCCCCGCGACCAGTGGGACGAGCGCCTGCACGGCGACATGACCGGGGTAGACCTCGGCGCAGCGCCAGGCGGCTGGACCTGGCAGTTGGTCAATCGCGGCATGCTGGTGACGGCGATTGATAACGGCCCCATGGCCGAAAGCCTGATGGACACCGGCCTGGTGCAACACTTGATGGCGGATGGTTTTACCTTCACCCCCAAGCAGCCGGTGGACTGGATGGTCTGCGATATCGTCGAGAAGCCGGCGCGTAACGCGGCCCTGCTGGAAACCTGGATTGGCGAGGGGCATTGCCGCGAAGCGGTGGTCAACCTCAAGTTGCCGATGAAACAGCGCTACGCCGAAGTAAAACGCCTGCTGGAGCGCATCGAAGAAGGCTTCAAGGCGCGGGGCATCCGGGTAGAAATCGGTTGCAAGCAGCTGTACCACGACCGTGAGGAAGTGACCTGCCACCTGCGCCGCCTGGACGTAAAGAAACCCAAGGCCCGCTAAAGACGACCTTGTAGGAGTGAGTGATGAGCGACATTTTTGACCCTGCCGTCGACGGCACCCTCGACGCCACCGGCCTCAACTGCCCGGAGCCGGTAATGATGCTGCACCAGCACATCCGTGACCTGGCGCCCGGCGGCCTGCTCAAGGTGATCGCGACCGATCCCTCGACCCGCCGCGATATCCCCAAGTTCTGCGTGTTCCTGGACCATGAACTGGTGGAACAGCGCGAAGAGGCGGGGACTTACCTGTACTGGATCCGCAAGAAGCTCGCTTAAACCGCCGTGCGGATGCGCTTGCGCGCACTGCGTGCCAGGCGCAGCACCAGCATCGCCGCCGCGCAACTGAGGCCGACGATCAGGCCCTGCCACAAGCCGCTCGGGCCGCTGGGCTGGCCCAGCCAGTCGGTCAGCCCCAGCAAGTAACCCACCGGCAGGCCCAAGCCCCAATAGGCGAACAGGGTCAGGACCATGGTCACCCGGGTGTCCTGGTAGCCACGCAACGCGCCGGCGGCCGTCACCTGGATCGCATCCGAGAACTGGAACAGCGCCGCAAACACAATCAGCATCGCCGCCACCTGGACCACCTGCGGGTCGGCGGTGTAGATCGTGGCGATCTGCTCGCGAAACAACAGCATCAGGCTGCACGATAGGCAGGCATAGGCCAGTGCGGTGCCCATCCCCACGCCAGCGGCGAAGCGCGCTTCACGGGGTTCGCCACGGCCCAGGGCCTGGCCGACCCGCACGGTCACGGCCATGCTCAGGGAGTAGGGGATCATGAACACCAGGGAACTGAAGTTCAGGGCGATCTGATGCCCGGCGACCACGGTTGCGCCCAGGCTGCCGATCAGCAGGGCGATCACCGCAAAGATGCTCGACTCGGCAAATACGGCGATGCCAATCGGCAGGCCGATGCTCAGGATACGCTTGATCACCGACCATTTCGGCCAGTCGAAGCGTTTGAACAGCTCGCTGGCGTGATAGGCCGGGGCCCAGCGGGTCCACCCGACGAAGCCCAGCATCATTGCCCACATCACAATCCCGGTGGCCCAGCCGCAGCCCACGCCGCCCATGGCCGGCACACCGAAATGGCCATAGATGAACACGTAGTTCAACGGAATATTCAACGCCAGCCCGCCCAGGCCGAGGAGCATGCTTGGGCGCGTGCGGCCCAGGCCGTCACTGAAGCAGCGCAGCACGTAGTAAAGCGCCACCGCCGGCATGCCCGCCGCGATGCCGTGCAGGTAGCCCATGCAGGGGGCGATCAGCTCGGGATCGACGTTCATCGCATGCAGGATCGGTTCGGCACTGATCAGCAGCAATGACGCGGTGCCTCCCACCACCAGCGCCAACCACAACGCCTGGCGCACCAGCGGGCCGATCTCGGCGTGGCTGCCGGCGCCAAAGCGCTGCGCGACTTTGGGGGTGGTGGCCAGCAAGGTGCCGGTCATCAACAGATACACCGGAATCCAGATGGAGTTACCCAGGGCCACCGCCGCCAGGTCTCGCGCACTGACGCGCCCGGCCATCACCGCATCGACAAAACCCATGGCGGTGGTGGCCAGTTGCCCGATCATGATCGGCAGGGCCAGCGCCAGCAGGCTGTGGACTTCCCGGCGAACGCGGGCAGGGCGGGAGAGGGTTGTGGTGGCAGTGTTCACGTACAGATGTCCGATAAGGGAGAGCTCAGGACGGCGCATTCTACGCCTTGACGGATGGGTCAGGAAAATACCTGTGTAGCGGATTTGTAAACGCGCCACAGGCTGGTGCCTGTACACTGCGGGTCCGCCAAAGGAGCCTGCCATGCTGATTGTTGCCGACGAAAATATCCCGCTGCTCGATGCGTTCTTCGAAGGGTTTGGCGAGATCCGCCGCGTGCCCGGTCGGGCCATTGACCGCGCCGCCATTGAACAGGCCGATGTGCTGCTGGTGCGTTCGGTGACCAACGTCAACCGCGCGCTGCTGGAAGGCTCGCCGGTACGGTTCGTCGGCACCTGCACCATCGGCACCGATCATCTGGACCTCGATTACTTTCAGCGGGCCGGTATCCAATGGTCCAGCGCGCCGGGTTGCAACGCCCGGGGGGTGGTGGATTATGTGCTGGGGAGCCTGTTGACCCTGGCTGAAATCGAGGGCGCAGATCTGAACCAGCGGACGTATGGTATCGTCGGTGCCGGTGAAGTGGGCGGGCGCCTGGTCAAGGTGCTCAAGGGCCTGGGCTGGAAGGTGCTGGTCTGCGATCCGCCACGCCAGGTCGCCGAAGACGGTGATTACGTCAGCCTGGAACAGATCATCGAGCAATGTGATGTGATCAGCCTGCATACCCCGCTGAAAAAATCCGGCAGTGGCTCGACCTGGCACCTGCTGGATCGCCAGCGCCTGGAGCAGTTTCAGCCGGGTACCTGGCTGATCAACGCCAGCCGCGGCCCGGTGGTGGATAACGCGGCGCTGCGCGAGGTGTTGCTGGACCGCGAAGACCTGCAGGCGGTGCTGGATGTGTGGGAAGGCGAGCCCGAAGTGGATGTCGAGCTGGCCGAGTTGTGCGTGCTGGCGACCCCGCATATCGCCGGCTACAGCCTGGACGGCAAGCAGCGCGGCACGGCGCAGATCTACCAGGCGCTGTGCGCGCACCTTGGGCAGCCGGCGGGCATTCAGTTGAGTGACTTGCTGCCTGAGCCTTGGCTGGCGGAGGTTAACCTCAATGCCAGCACCGACCCGGCCTGGGCCCTGGCGACGCTGTGCCGCAGCGTCTACGACCCGCGGCGCGATGATGCAGATTTCCGCCGCAGCCTCGTGGGCACTGTGGAGGAGCAGCGCAAGGCGTTCGACCTGCTGCGCAAGCACTATCCGGACCGCCGCGAGATTGACGGCTTGAAGGTGCGGATCAGCGGTGAGTCGGCAGCCTTGCAGGCCCTCGTCACCAGCTTGGGCGCA
Organism: Pseudomonas sp. MF5691; assembly: GCF_016405645.1. Taxonomy (NCBI): domain Bacteria; kingdom Pseudomonadati; phylum Pseudomonadota; class Gammaproteobacteria; order Pseudomonadales; family Pseudomonadaceae; genus Pseudomonas; species Pseudomonas sp. MF5691. Next base: position 19,319 of record NZ_JAEKDC010000010.1, on the reverse strand, counting down.
AGCCTTTGCTGATCGACATAGCGCAGGCATAAAAAACCCGGCCACCTGGGCCGGGTCTGAAAGAGCTGGGGCGTATCAGCCTTGCTGGGCAGGCTTGACCAGTTTCTGCTCCAGTTCGGCGCAGGCGCCCTGGATCATCTCTTCGGTAATCTGCACTTCACGGCCCTGTGCATCGATGTACGAGCAAGGCAACTGCTGTGGCTGGCGGATTACTTCAACTTTGTCAGTGCTGCTGGTTTGCAAGGACATGGCCTGTCTCCTCATCAGGTTGTGTACCTACTCTAATTCCCCCGCGTGACCGAGCTGTTACAACTCCATGGCCCGTCGACGGATCGAATGCCCACTCCAGCAGAAATCACGCTGGATTTCCAGCCGGAGTTTAGACCGATAGCCTCTAGGGCTTAGTCTTGCCGGGCATAATTAACCTGACTCATTGTGATTTGCCCAAGTTCAATCCGATTGCAGTGTAGGCTTGGGGGTGTCTTCCTCAGGTGATGCTCTCCATGCTTTCAGCCCGTCAACGCCGCGCCATTCGCCTGGCCACCCGCTTTATTGCCCCCTATCGCTGGCAGGCTGTCGGCGCCTTGCTCGCGCTGATCGTCACCGCAGGCATTACCTTGTCCATGGGCCAGGGTATTCGGCTGTTGGTGGACCAGGGCTTTATGACCCAATCGCCGCACCTGCTCAACCAGTCCATCGGCCTGTTCATGATCCTCGTGCTGGGTCTGGCGGTGGGCACGTTTGCGCGCTTTTACCTGGTGTCGTGGATCGGCGAGCGGGTGGTCGCGGACATTCGTCGGCTGGTGTTCAACCACCTGATCTACCTGCATCCGGGGTTCTACGAGCACAACCGCAGCTCGGAAATCCAGTCGCGCTTGACCGCCGACACTACATTGCTGCAATCGGTGATCGGCTCATCCTTGTCGCTGTTCCTGCGCAACGCGTTGATGGTGATCGGCGGGATTGTGTTGCTGTTTATCACCAACCCCAAGCTCACCAGCATTGTGGTGGTGGCGCTGCCGCTGGTGCTGGCGCCGATCCTGATCTTCGGTCGCCGCGTGCGCAGCCTGTCGCGCCAGAGCCAGGACCGGATTGCCGACGTCGGCAGCTACGTGTCCGAGACCCTGGGCCAGATCAAGACCGTGCAGGCCTACAACCATCAGGTGCAGGATGAGCAGCGCTTCGCGCGGACGGTGGAGGAGGCGTTCACCACGGCGCGCAAACGCATCGTCCAGCGTGCCTGGTTGATCACTCTGGTGATTGTGCTGGTGCTGGGTGCCGTCGGCGTGATGCTGTGGGTGGGCGGCATGGATGTGATTGCCGGGCGCATCTCCGGCGGTGAGCTGGCGGCCTTTGTGTTCTACAGCCTGATCGTCGGCAGCGCCTTTGGCACCTTGAGCGAAGTGATCGGCGAGCTGCAACGGGCTGCCGGGGCGGCGGAGCGGATTGCCGAGCTGTTGCAGTCGAGCAATGACATCCAGGCGCCGGCGACTGGTGCGATCAAGTTGCCGCAACGGGTCAGTGGCCGTCTGGAGCTGCAAGACCTGTATTTCTCCTACCCCTCGCGTCCCGATCGCTATGCCATCGAAGGCCTGAACCTGAGCGTCAAGGCTGGCGAAACCCTGGCCCTGGTCGGCCCGTCCGGGGCGGGCAAGTCCACCCTGTTCGACTTGCTGTTGCGTTTCTATGACCCGCAGCAGGGGCAGGTGCTGCTCGAAGGCCAGCCGCTGACCGATCTCGACCCGCTGGACCTGCGCCGCTGCTTTGCCTTGGTGTCCCAGAGCCCGGCGCTGTTTTTTGGCAGCGTCGAAGACAACATCCGCTACGGCAACCCGCAGGCCAGTTTTGCCCAGGTCGAAGAAGCGGCGCGCATTGCCCATGCCCACGATTTCATCCTGCAAATGCCTGACGGTTACCAGACCCATCTGGGGGATGGCGGCCTGGGCCTTTCCGGCGGTCAGCGCCAACGTCTGGCCATTGCCCGGGCCTTGCTGGTGGATGCGCCCATTCTGTTGCTGGACGAGGCCACCAGTGCCTTGGACGCGCAGAGCGAGCATTTGATCCAGCAGGCGTTGCCGCAACTGATGCAGGGGCGCACCACCCTGGTGATCGCCCACCGCCTGGCCACGGTAAAAAACGCCGACCGGATCGCGGTGATGGATCAAGGGAAATTGGTCGCAGTGGGCACCCATCAGCAGCTGATTGCCAGCAACCCGCTGTATGCGCGGCTGGCGGCCCTGCAATTCAGCGATGGCCACGACGAACCCTAAAAAAATGCCCGCGTCTCACAACGCGGGCACTTGCAGCTTCAAGCGGGCAGCATCTACCGGCTGTTACTGGTCATCAAAATAACGTTCGTGCCAGTCCACCAGCGGCTGTGGCGAGTTGAGCTTCTGCCCGTAGATCACCGAATAAGACAGCACGTTCTGCACATACTGGCGGGTTTCGTCGAACGGGATGCTTTCCACCCACACGTCGAAACTCAGGTGGTCGGCGCCGCGCAGCCATTGGCGTACGCGGCCAGGGCCGGCGTTGTAGGCCGCGGAGGCGAGCACGCGGTTGCCGTTGAACTGGCTGTGCACCTGGCTCAGGTAGGCGGCGCCGAGTTGGATATTCTTGTCCGGGTCCAGCACCTGCTGCGGTGACGCCAGCGGGATGCTGAACTTGCGCGCGGTTTCCTTGGCGGTGGCGGGCATCAGTTGCATCAGGCCGCTGGCGCCGACGCCGGAGCGGGCGTCATCCATAAACGCGCTTTCCTGACGGGTGATGGCGAACACCCAGCTCGAATGCAGGCCACGGACCTTGGCTTCACGCACCAGAGTGTCGCGGTGGGCCATGGGGAAGCGGATATCCAGGTCGTCCCAGTACTTGGCCTGGCTGATGGTGCGGATCGCCGGGAAGTACCACTTCATGTCGTAGGCAAGCTTGGCTTGGGCAACCATTTCGTCACGGTTGAAGTGGCGGCTGACGTGATACCACTCGCGGCGGCCGTCGACGATCTGGCCACGGGCATAAAATTCCAGGGCGCGGCGTACACCCGGGGTATTGCGCACCTTGTTGACCAGCGCCTGGCTCATGACCAGCGGCTGATTATTGAGTTGATACGGGGCCTGGGAGCGATCCGCGGCAAGGAAACCATAAAAATCCCGCTCCTTTGCCAGGCCCTTGTACAGCACCAGTGCATGGGGGTTCTTCGGCTCGGCCAGTTCCAGGGCGCGGGCCTGCCAGTAGCGCCAGCGGTTGGTGGTGGCCAGGTCCTGGGGCAGCTTGCGGGTCAACTGGTAGGCATCTTCCCAGCGGGCCAGGCGCAGCAGCAGGCGCAGGCGCCATTCGGAGACGGTGTTGTCACGCAACTCCGGGTCGTATTTGGTCATCACATCCAGGGCGCGCGGGTCGTAGCGGCGCGCCAGGGTCAGGCCGATTTCCCGGGCGATGGAGACTTTTTCGTCACGGGAGAAGTGCATGCTGCTGGCATACCCATCCAGCAGGGCCATGGCTTGTTCCGGATCCTGGCGCGCCAGGCGGCGCAAGCCCAGGCCAACGGCGTCGGACATGGCCGCGGTGGCCGGCAGGAAGCGTGATGGGTCGCTGAGCATGGCGGGCTTTTGCGCCACATCCACCATCAAGCGGCCCTGGGCGCCGAGGGTGGGCAAGGTTTTCACCAGGCTGTTGGCCAGCGCATAGTTACGGGCTTCGGCGGCCAGCTTGGTGCGGTCCCAGATTTTCTGTTCGGTCAATTGCCCGGCGGCGGCCCATTGGCCAAAGGTGGCATCGCAGGCGGCGGGTTGGGATTTACCGGTCATCCACAGGGCTTCGGCGGTCTTGTAGCCTTCGGCCTTGAGGTTGTGGCTCAACTGGTATTGGCCGTGGAGGCAGTCCAGTTCGGTGAAATTGAGCTTGGCGTCGTAGTACTTTTCAAAGGTCTGCCAATCGCCACGCTCGGCCAGCCAGCGCAACCAGCGTAGTTTCATCCAGTTGGCCTGGGGCAGGTCGCCATGTTTGGCCAGGAACTGTTCGATTTCCTGGTTGCTCGCGGACTTCAGGCGGGCGGTCAGTTCGTCATAGGCCAGGTAAGGCGTCAGCGGATAGTCGGCCAGGGCCTGGCTGTATTGCATGTACGGCCCGGTGTCACCTTTGGCCAGGGCGCGCTTGGCTTGGTCGTAATATTGGCGTTGGGTGGTCAGGTCCACGGCCTGGGCGGTCTGGACGGCGGTGGAGGAAAGAAGCAGGCAAGATAAAAAGCTGAAAAGGCGACTGCGCATGAGACGTCCGTGCAAAGAAATCAGGACTAGTGCCGGCGCCGCCGACACTGATTACCCCTAGCTTAGCCTTTTGCCTACAGCCGGTGAAAGCTTTGCTGGCTGCTTCGCTGAAGTTCTCAAGAAATGTCCTACAGAACGTGTCGGGCACGAAAATGCCGGCCGCTTCACCCCCCAACTCAGGTAGAATGCGCGCCCAGTTTTTGGAGAAGCGTATGACCCTGCTCAAATTCAGCGATGTGTCCCTTGCTTTCGGCGCTATGCCGTTGTTGGACAAGGTGTCCTGGCAGATCGCCCGTGGTGAGCGGGTGTGCATCATCGGCCGCAACGGCACCGGCAAGTCCAGCATGATGAAGCTGGTAAAAGGCGACCAGAAGCCCGATGACGGCTCCGTGTGGCGCGCCCCGGGCCTGAAGATCGGCGAATTGCCGCAAGAATTGCCGGTGGCCGACGAACGGACCGTGTTCGACGTGGTTGCCGAAGGCCTCGACGGTGTGGGCGCATTGCTTGCCGAATACCATCACCTGGCGCAGAACTGCGTCACCGATGCCGACCTGGACAAACTGATGCACGTCCAGCAAGACCTCGAAGCCCGTGATGGCTGGCGCTTGCAGCAATTGGTCGACAGCACCCTGAGCCGCCTGCAACTGCCGGCCGACAAGACCCTCGCCGAGTTGTCCGGCGGCTGGCGTCGCCGTGTGCTGCTGGCCCAGGCTCTGGTTTCCGAGCCGGATCTGCTGCTGCTCGACGAACCAACCAACCACCTGGATATCGGCGCGATTGCCTGGCTTGAAGAAGCCCTCAAAGACTTCCAGGGCGCCGTGCTGTTCATCACGCACGACCGTTCTTTCCTGCAGAACCTCGCCACGCGCATCCTCGAGCTGGATCGCGGCGGCCTGATCGACTGGAACGGCGACTACGCCAGCTTCCTGGTGCACAAGGAAGCCACCCTGGCCGCTGAAGAAACCGCCAACGCGCTGTTCGACAAGAAGCTGGCCCAGGAAGAAGTGTGGATCCGCCAGGGCATCAAGGCCCGCCGCACCCGTAACGAAGGCCGTGTACGGGCCCTGAAAGCCTTGCGTGTGGAACGCAGCGAACGTCGCGAGCGCACCGGCAAGGCCAATATCCAGCTCGATACCGCCGACAAGTCGGGCAAGCAGGTGATGGTCCTGGAGAACGTCAGCTTCCATCACCCGGATGGCCCGTTCCTGATCAAAGACTTCTCCATGGTCCTGCAGCGCGGCGACCGCATCGGCCTGCTGGGTGCCAACGGTACCGGCAAGACCACCCTGCTCAAGCTGATGCTCAGCGGTCTGCAACCGACCAGCGGCACCGTGGAAGAGGGGACGCGCATCGACGTGGCCTACTTCGACCAGTTGCGCCACCAGTTGGACCTGGAAAAGACCGTGATCGACAACGTCGCCGAAGGCCGCGACTTTATCGACATCGACGGCCAGAGCCGCCACGTGTTGAGCTACCTGGGCGACTTCCTGTTCAGCCCGCAACGTGCGCGCACGCCGGTCAAGGCGTTGTCTGGCGGCGAGCGTGCGCGTCTGCTGCTGGCCAAGTTGTTCAGCAAACCGGCCAACCTGCTGGTGCTCGACGAACCAACCAACGACCTCGACGTGGAAACGCTGGAGTTGCTGGAAGAGGTCCTGCTGACCTTCAACGGTACCGTACTGATGGTCAGCCACGACCGGGCATTCCTCGACAACGTGGTCACCAGCACTCTGGTCTTCGAAGGTGAAGGCAAGGTGCGCGAATACGTCGGTGGTTACCAGGACTGGCTGCGCCAGGGCGGCTCGCCGCGCCTGCTGGGCGTGACCGAGAGCAAGTCTGGCAAGGCCGACTTGAACTCTGCTGTGGTTGCACCGGCTGCTGTTGCGCCGGTTCAGGAAGCCGCGCCGGCTGCCAAGAAGAAGCTCAGCTACAAGCTGCAGCGTGAGCTCGAAGCCCTGCCGGGTGAGATCGAAGCCAAGGAAAAGCAGATTGCTGCAGTGGAGGCCGACATGGCTGACGCGGGCTTCTACCTGCGTCCGGCGGCAGAAACGGCCAAGGTCATCGAGTCCCTGGAGAAGCTGAACCAGGAGCTGGAAGTCTTGGTTGAGCGTTGGGCCGAGCTGGATGCCTGATTGATTCAGCGGCAATAAAAAACCGGTGCTCTTACGAGTACCGGTTTTTTTATATGAAATGCACTTCAACAGGTAGGAGCTGGCTTGCCGGCGATAGCGGTCTGCCAGCCACCCGATGTATCAACTGACAGGCTGCTATCGCAGGTAAGCCAGCTCCTACATCTGATGTGCAGTGCTCTTACGAGCTTTTTACCAGCTTCACTGCCAGTACGTCGCACGGTGCGCCGTGCAATACGTCGTTGGCGGTCGAGCCCAGCAGCAACGCCAAGCCGTGGCGACCATGGCTGCCGACCACGATCAGGTCGCAGTTCTGTTCCTTGGCCAGATGATGGATTTCCTGGCGTGGCTGGCCGTAAGTCAGGTGGCTTTGGTCTTTTTTCAGTGCGGGATATTTGGCAATCAGTCGGTCCAGGCGCTCCTTGGCCTGGTCGAACTGCTGCTGTTGCAGTTGCGAAAGGTCCATCGGTACGTCGCCGCCAAAGGCCATGGCCATGGGTTCGACGATATGCACCAGCGACAGCTTCACGGTATCGCCGGCAATGGCCACGGCGCGCTTGATCACCGGATCGCACTCTTCGGTCAGATCCACGGCGACCAGAATATGTTGGTAAGTCATGAGGCGTTCCTCCAGGGGACTGCAATAAGTTCAGTATGGCTGCTTTCAAGCGGATGGGGTCAAATCCGCTCATCTAGAAATTCGGGAGTACACATATGACGGTCTGGATAGTGGTGTCAATCCTTCTAGTGGTCTTGAGCCCTCTGGCATGGCTGCGGCCCTCGCGCCACCAGAGCGGGCGCATGGCCCTGCGCATGGAGGCGCGACGCATCGGCCTGGCGATGCAACTGTCGCCCCAGGAATGGCCGCACTGGCTCAAGCAGGAGCCGCCCAGCCCCTGTGCGCAGTACTGTCGGCCACGGCGCGGCAGCAAACCCGCGCTGTGGGTTTACTGGCAGCAGGAGCCAGGTGTGTGGGTCAACCAATGGCAGGAAATCTGCGTGGACGAGAAGTTGTTGCCGCATTTTGCAACGCTGCCGGCCAATGTCTTCAAAGTGGAGGCGGACAAGCAGATGATCGCCCTGTACTGGGGCGAGAAGGGCGAGTCCAGTGACTTGCAGGCCATCAGTGCGTTACTCAAGGCCCTGGCCTGAGGCAATAAAAAGCCCGACATCATCATCGGGCTGGAGTTGGCCAGGCAGGCCGGTCATTCTGCGTTTCATCGCGCCGCGCATTCGCGCCGGCGTTCCCACATGCGGCTAGCCTAGCCGGATATCCGCCGCTGTACAGGCCTTTGCTGGCTCTTTTGGATTATTGATCAGGTGAATACCTGCGCATTGATTCGCCTTGGCGGTTATGAAATGACTGAAAAGTCGCGTTTTTACAGCGCTTTCGGGCGATTGACAATTGTCGGAATTTGGCTGAAGGTGGCGTACCCAAATCAAACGGGCGTATGAATTGAGTGTTTGTCTGTCAGGCATCTCATACATAATCCCGACTATCGCATTGGCGGGTGTGCCTGGCGCGTTGGCGTGAGCATTGACGAAATGATCAATGCCCGACCAGGGGCCAGCGTCCGATGTGTACTGTTCAGCTTCCATATCGTGGAGATCAGTTGATGATTTACGAAGGTAAAGCCATCACGGTTAAGGCTCTTGAAAGTGGCATCGTCGAATTGAAATTCGACCTCAAGGGTGAGTCCGTCAACAAGTTCAACCGTCTAACCCTGAACGAACTGCGTCAGGCCGTAGACACCATCAAGGCTGATGCATCGATCAAAGGTGTGATCGTCTCCAGCGGCAAGGACGTGTTTATCGTCGGCGCTGACATCACCGAATTCGTCGACAACTTCAAGCTGCCCGATGCCGAGCTTGTGGCTGGCAACCTCGAAGCCAACAAGATTTTCAGCGATTTCGAAGACCTCAACGTGCCGACCGTTGCCGCGATCAATGGCATCGCTCTGGGCGGCGGTCTGGAAATGTGCCTGGCTGCGGACTTCCGCGTCATGGCTTCCAGCGCGAAAATCGGCCTGCCGGAAGTCAAGCTGGGTATCTACCCGGGCTTCGGCGGTACCGTGCGCCTGCCGCGTATCATCGGTGCCGACAACGCCATCGAGTGGATCGCCGCCGGCAAGGAAAACCGTGCTGAAGACGCGCTGAAAGTCGGCGCCGTCGATGCTGTGGTTGCTCCGGAAAAACTCGCAGAAGCGGCACTGAACCTGATCAAGGGCGCCATCAGCGGCGAATTTGACTACAAGGCCAAGCGTCAGCCTAAGCTGGAAAAACTCAAGCTCAACGCCATCGAACAAATGATGTCGTTCGAAACCGCCAAGGGTTTTGTGGCCGGTCAAGCGGGCCCTAACTACCCGGCGCCGGTCGAAGCGATCAAGACCATCCAGAAAGCCGCGAACTTCGGTCGCGACAAGGCCCTGGAAATCGAAGCTGCCGGCTTCGTCAAGCTGGCCAAGACTTCTGCTGCGCAGAGCTTGATCGGCCTGTTCCTGAACGATCAGGAACTGAAGAAAAAAGCCAAGGCCTACGACGAAATCGCCAAAGACGTGAAACAGGCTGCCGTACTCGGCGCCGGGATCATGGGCGGTGGTATTGCCTATCAGTCGGCGTCCAAAGGCACGCCGATCCTGATGAAAGACATCAACGAGCACGGTATCGAGCAAGGCCTGGCGGAAGCTGCCAAGCTGCTGGTCGGCCGCGTTGATAAAGGTCGCATGACCGCTGCGAAAATGGCTGAAGTGCTTAACGGCATTCGTCCTACGCTGTCCTACGGTGATTTCGGCCATGTCGACCTGGTGGTCGAAGCGGTTGTCGAGAACCCGAAGGTCAAGCAGGCGGTACTGGCTGAAGTCGAAGCCCAGGTCAAAGAAGACACGATCCTGGCGTCCAACACCTCGACCATTTCCATCACCTTGCTGGCCAAGGCCCTCAAGCGTCCGGAAAACTTCGTCGGCATGCACTTCTTCAACCCGGTGCACATGATGCCGCTGGTAGAAGTGATCCGTGGCGAGAAGTCCAGCGAGCTGGCTGTTGCCACCACCGTTGCCTACGCCAAGAAAATGGGCAAGAACCCGATCGTGGTCAACGACTGCCCGGGCTTCTTGGTCAACCGCGTGCTGTTCCCGTACTTCGGCGGTTTCGCCAAGCTGGTCAGCGCTGGCGTGGACTTTGTGCGTATCGACAAGGTCATGGAAAAATTCGGCTGGCCCATGGGCCCGGCGTACCTGATGGACGTGGTAGGCATCGACACCGGCCACCACGGTCGCGACGTCATGGCTGAAGGCTTCCCGGACCGCATGAAGGACGACCGTCGTTCGGCTGTCGATGCACTCTACGAAGCCAAGCGCCTGGGCCAGAAGAATGGCAAGGGCTTCTACGCCTACGAGACCGACAAGAAGGGCAAGCAGAAGAAAGTTGCCGACCCATCGGTTCACGAAGTGCTGGCACCCATCGTCTACGAGCAGCGTGAGGTGTCTGACGAAGACATCATCAACTGGATGATGATCGCCCTGTGCCTGGAAACCGTACGTTGCCTGGAAGACGGCATCGTCGAAACCGCCGCCGAAGCCGATATGGGCCTGGTGTACGGTATTGGTTTCCCTCCATTCCGTGGCGGTGCGCTGCGTTACATCGACTCGATCGGTGTGGCCGAGTTCGTTGCCCTGGCTGATCAGTACGCTGATCTGGGCCCGCTGTACCACCCGACTGCGAAGCTGCGCGAGATGGCCAAGAATGGCCAGAGCTTCTTCGGTTAAGTGCCCAGACGACTAGAGCGAGAATATTTATGAGCTTGAATCCAAGAGACGTCGTGATTGTCGACTTCGGTCGTACTCCGATGGGCCGCTCCAAGGGCGGCATGCACCGCAACACCCGTGCCGAAGATATGTCGGCGCACCTGATCAGCAAGTTGCTGGAGCGTAACGTCAAGGTCGACCCGAACGAGGTCGAGGACGTGATCTGGGGCTGCGTCAACCAGACCCTGGAGCAGGGCTGGAACATCGCGCGCATGGCCTCCTTGATGACGCAGATCCCGCACACCGCGGCCGGCCAGACCGTCAGCCGCCTGTGTGGCTCGTCGATGAGCGCGCTGCACACGGCTGCCCAGGCGATCATGACCGGCAACGGTGATGTGTTCGTGGTCGGTGGCGTGGAGCACATGGGTCACGTCAGCATGATGCACGGTGTCGATCCTAACCCGCACATGTCGCTGTACGCGGCGAAAGCCTCGGGCATGATGGGCCTGACTGCGGAAATGCTCGGCAAGATGCATGGCATCACCCGTGAAGCCCAGGACGCCTTTGGCTTGCGCTCCCACCAGTTGGCCCACAAGGCGACTGTGGAAGGCAAGTTCAAGGATGAAATCATCCCGATGAACGGCTACGACGAGAACGGTTTCCTGAAACTGTTCGACTACGACGAAACCATTCGTCCGGACACCACCCTGGAAAGCCTGGCGGCCTTGAAGCCGGCGTTCAATCCAAAGGGCGGCACCGTGACAGCCGGTACGTCGTCGCAGATCACTGATGGTGCTTCGTGCATGATCGTGATGTCGGCTCAGCGTGCCCAGGACCTGGGGATCCAGCCTCTGGCGGTGATCCGTTCCATGGCCGTAGCGGGTGTGGACCCGGCGATCATGGGCTATGGTCCAGTACCGGCCACACAAAAAGCCTTGAAGCGCGCAGGTCTGAGCATCTCCGACATCGACTTCTTCGAGCTCAACGAAGCTTTCGCCGCACAGGCCTTGCCAGTGCTGAAAGATTTGAAAGTACTCGACAAGATGAACGAGAAGGTTAACCTGCACGGCGGTGCGATTGCCCTGGGCCACCCATTCGGTTGCTCCGGTGCACGTATCTCCGGCACCTTGCTTAACGTGATGAAGCAAAATGGCGGCAACCTGGGGGTTGCAACCATGTGCATTGGTCTCGGCCAAGGCATTTCCACCGTCTTCGAACGCGTCTAAGCGTTGGGTTGACGGAAGCCGGGGCCCAGTGCCCCGGTTTTTGTTTTTTGGAATTTTTAATTTTTTTTTAATAAATTTTGTAAGAGGGTCAGAGCATGAAAGTCGAACCAGGGCTCTACCAGCATTATAAAGGTCCCAAGTACCGCGTTTTTAATGTGGCACGGCACTCCGAGACCGAGGAAGAAGTGGTGTTCTACCAAGCACTGTATGGCGATTACGGCTTTTGGGTGCGTCCCTTGAGCATGTTCCTGGAGACCGTCGAGGTTGACGGCAAGCAGGTCCCGCGCTTTGCTTTGGTGCAGGTCGAACCCAGTCTTTTTTCAGGGCAATAACGGCGGGTTGCGCGCAATGCTGCGCTTGACCTCACTGTGTTGCCACTATATATAGCGTTGCCGCGTCAGGCGCCAACCGCCTTTCTCTTCTCGAATTCAGGAATTTTCCGATCCATGGGCAAATCGCTGGTCATTGTGGAATCCCCGGCTAAGGCCAAGACCATCAACAAGTACTTGGGTAACGAGTACGTGGTGAAGTCGAGTATCGGCCATATCCGAGACCTGCCCACCAGCGGTTCGGCTAGCGCCAGCAAGGAGCCTGCTGCCAAGCGCGGCAAGGCGGCTGCGGGCGAAGGTCCGGTGCTCTCGCCTAAAGAGAAGGCGCGCAAGCAGTTGGTCTCGCGCATGGGTGTGGACCCGGATCATGGCTGGAAGGCCAAGTACGAAATCCTTCCGGGCAAGGAAAAGGTGATCGAGGAGCTGCGCCGGCTCGCCAAGGATGCTGACACCATCTATCTCGCGACGGACTTGGACCGCGAAGGGGAAGCCATTGCCTGGCACCTGCGCGAAGCCATCGGTGGGGATGACAGCCGCTATAAGCGCGTGGTGTTCAACGAAATCACCAAGAAGGCGATCCAGGAAGCCTTCTCCAAGCCGGGCGAGTTGGACATTGACCGCGTCAATGCCCAACAGGCGCGGCGCTTCCTCGACCGCGTCGTCGGCTACATGGTCTCGCCACTGCTGTGGGCGAAGATCGCCCGCGGCCTGTCCGCTGGCCGTGTGCAATCGGTAGCGGTCAAGCTGGTGGTGGAGCGTGAGCGCGAGATTCGTGCGTTCAACCCTGAAGAGTACTGGGAAGTCCACGCGGACCTCGGTACCGCCAAGGGCAATAACGTGCGCTTTGAAGTGGCCCGCGAGAAAGGCGAGGCCTTCAAGCCGCTCAACGAAGCCCAGGCCATGGCCGCGCTGGACAAGCTCAAGGCTTCCAGCTACAGCATCGTCAAGCGTGAAGACAAGCCCACCAGCAGCAAGCCGTCGGCGCCGTTCATCACCTCCACCCTGCAACAGGCCGCGAGCAACCGCCTGGGCTTTGGCGTGAAGAAGACGATGATGATGGCCCAGCGTCTGTACGAAGCGGGCTACATCACTTATATGCGTACTGACTCCACCAACCTGTCGGTGGACGCGGTGGCGATGGCGCGTACTTATATTGAAAGCGAGTTCGGCAAGAAGTACCTGCCGGAGAAGCCAAACGTCTACAGCAGCAAGGAAGGCGCACAAGAGGCTCACGAAGCGATTCGTCCGTCCGACGCCAATACCGAGCCAAGCAAGCTGACCGGCATGGAGCGCGACGCTGAGCGCCTCTACGAGCTGATCTGGCGCCAGTTCCTGGCGTGCCAGATGCTGCCGGCGCAATACCTGTCCACTACCGTCACAGTGGGTGCCGGGGACTTCGAGCTGCGTGCCAAGGGCCGGATCCTCAAGTTCGACGGCTATACCCGCGTGATGCCGCAAATCGCCAAGCCGGGTGATGACGATGTGCTGCCAGACATGGCCCAGGGCGATGCGCTGAAGCTGATCAAACTCGATCCGAGCCAGCACTTCACCAAGCCACCACCCCGTTATTCGGAAGCCAGCCTGGTCAAGGAGATGGAAAAACGCGGTATCGGTCGTCCTTCGACCTATGCGGCGATCATTTCCACGATCCAGGACCGTGGCTACGTTGCCTTGCACAACCGTCGTTTCTATTCGGAAAAGATGGGCGATATCGTTACTGAGCGTCTGTCCGAGAGCTTCTCCAACCTGATGGACTACGGCTTTACTGCCGGCATGGAAGAGAATCTCGATGACGTGGCCCAGGGCGAGCGCGACTGGAAAAATGTACTCGACGAGTTCTATGGCGACTTCAAGAAAAAACTCGAAGTAGCCGAGAGCCCGGAAAACGGCATGCGTGCCAACCAGCCGGTGATGACGGATATTCCGTGCACCACCTGCGGTCGTCCAATGCAGATCCGTACCGCGTCGACCGGTGTGTTCCTGGGTTGCTCGGGCTACAGCCTGCCGCCCAAAGAGCGCTGCAAGGCCACCGTCAACCTGGTGCCAGGTGATGAAATCGCTGCCGATGACGAGGGTGAATCCGAGTCGCTGGTGCTGCGTGGCAAGCACCGTTGCCCGATCTGCAGCACGGCCATGGATGCCTACCTGCTGGACGAGAAGCACAAGCTGCACATCTGCGGTAACAACCCCGATTGCAACGGCTACGAGATCGAAGAAGGCACCTATCGCATCAAGGGCTATGAAGGCCCGAGCCTGGAATGCGACAAGTGCGGCAGCGAGATGCAGCTCAAGACCGGTCGTTTCGGCAAGTTCTTCGGTTGCACCAACCCGACCTGCAAGAACACCCGCAAACTGCTGAAAAGCGGTGACGCGGCGCCGCCGAAGATGGACCCGGTGAAGATGCCCGAGCTCAAATGCGAGAAGGTCAACGACACCTATATCCTGCGTGACGGCGCTTCGGGCTTGTTCCTGGCCGCCAGCCAGTTCCCGAAAAACCGCGAGACCCGTGCGCCGCTGGTGCTGGAGATCGTGCCGCACAAGGATGAAATCGATCCGAAGTACCACTTCCTGTGCGAAGCGCCGAAGAAGGATCCCGACGGTCGCCCGGCCGTGATCCGCTACAGCCGCAAGACCAAGGAGCAGTACGTGCAGACCGAAGTGGACGGCAAGCCTACGGGCTGGAAAGCCTTCTACGACGGTGGCAAGTGGAAGGTCGAGGATAAGCGCCAGGGCGCTTGATCCAGCACCTGCGTTGAAGTAAAGGCCGCCTTCACAGGCGGCCTTTTGGTTTGCGCTTGCAGTGGACTTGTCTCATCCTTGACACTGTTCAGCCAGCATCACATCTATGTCGTTGTGGAGACTGCCGTCATGGCCAACGAACTCTATACCCGTACCAACCAGAAAATTTACTTCGCGGGTTTGTCCCTGGAAGCCCTTGGCCGCGCCGAGGAAGGAAAGGAGATGAACGCTATCGCGCTGGTCCAGGCGGGGCGAGAGTCGGCGTTGTTTCACCTGTACGGGGCCTTGCTGGGCCTGTGTCATGAAATTGCCGGCTTCTATCGTTTGCCCCAGGCGAATGCGCCACGGGCCGAGGATATCCTGACCCGTGAGGTGCAGGAGTCGCTGGCTATTCCTGAGTTGGCTGAATTGGTGGAAATGGCCCGCAGCCCCGACAGTTGGCTGGCACGCTTGTTGGCTGCGCATTCGGCGATGTTCCAGCCGCCGCGTGTGCCGCACAAGCCCAAGGGCGATGTGACCCAGCCGCTGATCGTTGCGGTCAGCCTGGAAGAGGAAGGGCCGGAGCCACTGAGCCGGGCCGAACTGGAGAGTTGGCGCCAGGAGCTGAAGAAGCTGGCGATCCGCTTTCGGGATGGATTGAACGAGTGCTGAGTCGGGTGTACTCGGCAGGCCTTTGACCATTCATCAAGCCGCACGGCAAGCTGCCTCAGATACCGAGCGATGCAGCCCTCATGCCTGATATAATGCCGGGCTATCCTGGAGAACAGATTTTTATGCCAACGTCCTTTCTGGAAATTGTTGAATTGCCCGACGGCCGAATTGAGCTGCGCAGGGCTGAGGACGAGGGTTCTCTGGTGACTTTGGATTTTTCCGAGGACGCCAAGGCGTTCCTGCAAGGCCAGCATGTGGAAGTGGCAAAAGCCATGTTGAGCGTGGGTGTGCAGATGGCGGGGCGCCTGGCTGAAGGCGAACCTGAAAAAGACGACGGTCCACGGGTTCTTCACTGAGTCCGTTTGGCGTTTTTTAAGATTCAAATGTTCAATCGGCTTCTCAATTCTGTAGAAGCCTTGCGTCCATCGCAGGCACTGACTTGACGTCAGGCTGCAATCGGACGACCTGTGCCACTCCCGAGAACGCGTTGCGCGCCAGTCTCGGGTTTATCCCAATCGAATATTCAAACTTTGTGCATCGCCTGTGCGCGCTGCGCTGATCAACTGCTGCTTGGCCGAAGCGCCCAGCGGGTTCAGCCAGCTGACGACGGTGTGGCTACGCCCCAGGCGCAATGCCTCGCAGGTCAGTTGCTGGGCGCTCTGGGCGCCGCGTGGTTGCAGCAGCAGGATGCGCTCGCGGTTCAGGCCCGCGTCCCGCAGCCAGGCTTGGGTCAGGCTGGAGGGCGGGGCGATCAGGGTCAGCCAGCGGGCGTCCTGTTCCTCGCTCAGTTCACGCAGGATCGGCGCCAGCAAACTCAGGCAGTTCCCGGCAGCGCCGCGCAACGACAATTCACTGAAGACCTCCGGTTCGGCGGGGGCGGTCCATGGGGACTCCACCGCCTCGCTGAGGATAGGTGCAAGTGGCTGGGCCAGAAAGGCCTCAAACAGCGGCAGTTGTGTATGTTGTTGCGCGTGTGGGAACTGCATGATGCCTCCGTTAGCGGCGAATTACGCCGACACTCAAGCCTTCGATCACCAGGTCCTGATCCTTCAGGTTGACTTCAATCGGCGAAAACTCAGGGTTTTCTGCCAGCAGCCAGACTTTGCTGCCTTCGCGCTTGAAGCGCTTGACCGTTACTTCATCGCCAATGCGGGCCACGACGATCTGGCCGTTACGCGCTTCGCGGGTGGTGTGCACGGCCAGCAGGTCGCCGTCGAAGATGCCCACGTCCTTCATGCTCATGCCATGGACCCGCAACAGATAATCGGCGCGAGGATGGAAGAAGGTCGGGTTGATGTTGCAGGACTCTTCGACGTGCTGTTGTGCCAGAATCGGCGCACCGGCAGCGACCCGGCCGATGATCGGCAGTGTCGATTCGTCAGCCTTGGCTTCGAAGCCAGGGATGCGAATACCGCGGGACGCACCCGGGGTCATTTCGATCGCACCCTTGCGGGCAAGGGCCTTCAGGTGTTCTTCGGCAGCATTGGGGGATTTGAACCCCAGCTCCAGGGCGATTTCTGCCCGGGTCGGCGGATAGCCGTTGTCGTCGAGGCAGCGCTTGATAAAAGCGAGAATCTCAGCTTGGCGTGGCGTCAGTTTTAGCATGTTGATCGCTCTGTCTTTTTATACAGTGACTGGGATTATATACAGTGAACTGCGCTTGGCAATCATCGTTTTTGCCGACTCCGCCGGACGGTCATCCGTCGGGCCCTGCAAAGCCTGGAGACAGCGCTGCCTACAGGCGGTGGAAGATGTGATTAAATAGGTGCGAATCGGGTGACTGACCGGCCGGAAAACGGACCTGCAGGCTTGACATTGCACAAGGTGAAACGTATGTTTCAAACAAGTGTTTGTCAGGCGGAGTAGCCATGGCCCAGTCGGAAACCGTTGAACGCATTCTCGATGCTGCCGAGCAGTTGTTCGCGGAAAAAGGATTTGCTGAAACTTCATTGCGGCTTATCACCAGCAAGGCCGGGGTCAACCTGGCAGCAGTGAACTATCATTTCGGCTCGAAAAAAGCCCTGATTCAGGCGGTCTTCTCGCGCTTCCTGGGGCCATTCTGCATCAGCCTCGACCGTGAGCTGGAGCGGCGCCAGGCCAAGCCTGAGAATAAGCCGAGCCTGGAAGACCTGCTGGAAATCCTCGTCGAGCAAGCCCTGGTGGTACAGCCGCGCAGCGGCAACGACCTGTCGATCTTCATGCGCCTGCTGGGCCTGGCGTTCAGTCAGAGCCAGGGCCACTTGCGACGATACCTCGAAGATATGTACGGCAAAGTATTCCGTCGCTACATGTTGCTGGT
The DNA here is from genome assembly GCF_016405645.1 of Pseudomonas sp. MF5691. Taxonomy (NCBI): domain Bacteria; kingdom Pseudomonadati; phylum Pseudomonadota; class Gammaproteobacteria; order Pseudomonadales; family Pseudomonadaceae; genus Pseudomonas; species Pseudomonas sp. MF5691. The sequence goes on along the minus strand of NZ_JAEKDC010000010.1, from coordinate 1,944 downwards.
GAACGAGGCGGCCCCGCGTATTCCCCCTATCGAATTGTTCTGGCGCGTGCACTTCATGCTCGGTGCTGCTGCGTTCAGCATGTCCGGGATCAAAGCCTTGCGCGCCATCGCCGAGACCGATTTCGGCGTCAACACCTCCATCGAGCAGGTGATGCGCCTGATGGTGCCGTTCCTGGCTGCCGGTATGCGCGCGGAAAGCGGCGTCACCGACCCGGCCATGGCCGCCGCTCAACTGCGCCCGCGCAGCAAGTCCGTCCCGGTGGCGGCCAAGGTTTAGCCACTGGCGTCTGGGCGCAACCGCTTGCATCCGCTAAGCTAGCCGCCCATGCCGATTTCAACTATTTATCCGCACTTCACCGCCTTGCCTGGCTTGACCTGGCGAGGCGGTGAAGTGCGCGCGTCATTCAAGGAAAATTTATGACTGCTGCCCTGCAAGGCTCTTTGATGGTGGACGTCGCCGGCACCTGGCTGACGGCTGAAGATCGCCACTTGTTGCGCCAGCCTGAAGTGGGCGGCCTGATCATTTTTGCGCGCAACATCGAGCATCCGCGCCAGGTGCGGGAGTTGAGCGCCGCCATTCGCGCAGTGCGCCCGGACCTGTTGCTGGCTGTGGATCAGGAAGGCGGTCGGGTCCAGCGCCTGCGCCAGGGGTTTGTGCGCCTGCCGGCCATGCGGGCGCTGGCGGACAATGCCAATGCCGAATACCTGGCCGAGCAGTGCGGTTGGGTCATGGCCACGGAAGTACTGGCCGTCGGCCTGGACCTGAGCTTCGCCCCCGTGCTGGACCTCGACTACCAGCGCAGCGCCGTCGTAGGCACGCGCTCGTTCGAAGGTGATCCCGAGCGTGCCGCGTTGCTGGCCGGCGCCTTTATCCGGGGCATGAACAGCGCTGGCATGGCCGCCACCGGCAAGCACTTCCCGGGTCATGGCTGGGCCGAGGCAGATTCCCACGTCGCCATTCCCGTTGATGAGCGCAGCCTGGAACAACTGCGCACCCATGACCTGGTGCCGTTCGCGCGCCTGAGCAAGCAATTGGCCGCGGTCATGCCGGCCCACGTTATTTACCCACAGGTGGATAACCAGCCGGCCGGCTTCTCGCGTCGCTGGTTGCAGGACATCCTGCGCGGCGAATTGCAGTTCGATGGGGTGATTTTCAGTGATGACCTGTCCATGGCCGGTGCCCACGTGGTGGGGGATGCGGCGAGCCGGATCGAGGCTGCTTTAAGTGCTGGCTGCGACATGGGCCTGGTGTGCAATGACCGCGCAGCGGCCGAACTGGCCCTGAGTGCCGCCCAGCGCATGAAGGTCACGCCATCGGCACGTATTGCCCGTATGCGTGGGCAGGCGATTGCGTCGACTGACTATAAGCAGGATCCGCGTTGGTTGGCGGCGCTTGGCGCGCTTCGGGATGCACAGTTGATCGAATGAGATTGAGGTGCGCCCATCGCAGGCAAGCCAGCTCCCACATTTGATTTGTGGCGGTACCAAAAATCTCTGCCCCAGTGAGACCCCCTGTGGGAGCGGGCTTGCCCGCGATCGCGGCAGCCCAGTCACTCTTTCTGGCGGCTGACCCACCGCTATCGCAGGCAAGCCAGCTCCCACATTTGATTTGTGGCGGTACCAAAAATCTCTGCCCCAGTGAGCCCCCCTGTGGGAGCGGGCTTGCCCGCGATGGCGGCAGCCCAGTCACTCTTTCTGGCGGTTGACCCACCGCTATCGCAGGCAAGCCAGCTCCCACATTTGATTTGTGGCGGTACCAAAAATCTCTGCCCCAGTGAGATCCCCTGTGGGAGTGGGCTTGCCCGCGATCGCGGCAACCCAGTCACTCTTTCTGGCGGCTGACCCACCGCTATCGCAGGCAAGCCAGCTCCCACATTTGATTTGTGGCGGTACCAAAAATCTCTGCCCCAGTGAGCCCCCTGTGGGAGCGGGCTTGCCCGCGAT